>JAGQQG010000230.1 GCA_020426325.1 Planctomycetaceae bacterium
TTCGCCACCAGTCGCCTGAGACACCGCCGCACCAAAGGCAGCGGATCAAGGAGAACCAGTCTGGCCATGATGTTCAAACTGGCCGAGTCCCCGCCGCACTCATGCTCTGAAACATCTCTGCACGCCACAGCATGGCTCTGTATTTCCTTGAGGCGAATTGTCCGCCACGTTCCGAATGGTGAATCAGACCAACCTCCGGTTGACGGTCCCGGATGTCGCGAGACAGGGCCGCGAGGACCAGTTCTTCATCCATCGTTGAGCCGTAATCCCAGCCCACAATCCTCCGAAAGAACAAATCCATCAACAGCACCAGATAGCAGAAACGAGGGCTACAAAGTGGAATGTACGTGATGTCCGATCATCTCGGGGATCACGTCTGCTTTGAAAATGTTGCATCATTCTCGATCTGGGCGCGTTCCGGTAGTGGGAACAGGGGGCGAATCTCGGCGGTTCCACGTCGAGTCCCTGGGATCCTGGCGGCGATGGCGATCGCTTCGTCCAGGTTCGCGCCTCGGATCAGGAAATAGCCGCCGAGTTGTTCCTTCGTTTCGGGGAAAGGACCGTCGACAACTTCTCGACTTCCATTGCGAATACGGACACAGGTTGCGGATTCCGGCGGCTGAAGGGGAGCGGCCGATACGAATTGTTGGTTCGCGTGCAGTTGATGGCAGACACCGACCGATTCCGCCAGTGCGGTCGCGTGTTCTTCGGGCGGCCACGCTCCCTCTTCGGCGTACATCAGCAAAATGTAGTCTATGGATTGTTCTGCATCGGCTTCGGTTCGATTGATGCTTTCACCCTCGGGGAGTGACAATGAATCAGGCAACGGCAGCAACGGTCGGATCTCGACTGTCCCCTTCTTCGCTGGCGGGAGTCGACTGGCAATCGCGATCGCTTCGTCCCGATCCTCGACATCGATGATGTAGTAACCGCCGAGCTGTTCAGTCGTTTCTGCAAATGGACCGTCGGTGACCTGGCGTAGACCGTTGCGTATGCGTACGCATGTCGCAGTCATGACTGAATGCAAGGGTGAAGAGTCAAGCCACTTGCCTTGCGAGTCGAGTTCGTCACAGATACTCATGGATTCGAGCATGCACTCAGTCCGCTCGTGTTCAGTCCAACCATCTTCGGCCCCGTAGATCAACAGCATGTACTTCATGGTCGTATGCTCCTGACGTTATTGTGAGCTTTGTTTCTCGGATCGCCCAGACTGGCCCATCGCAAGTCGGAAGACCTCGGGTTGGCGAAGCCCTAGAGCGATCCATGCGAAGATCCCCAAAACAATGGGAAACCAGAACGGATCATTGACACGGATATGAGTGGCGACTGCTCCGCCCAGATAGGCAGCGAGCAGGATGGCTGCCACGAATCCTGTTCTCGGAATGAGAAACAGGATGGCGATGGCAACTTCAACGATGCCGATCGTGAACATCAGGTCTTCGGACCAGCCCATCTTGGCGAACATCTCGGCCTTGCCTTCCCATTCCGTGAACTTCCCCATCGCACTGGCAATGATGAGAAAGGCGGCCAGCAATCCGCTGAGCACCCAACCTGCAATCCGTTGTCCCTTAGAACCGTTCATCTTGTTTCTCCAATCAATCGCATATTTGATGCGTGTTACACATCATCCGGGACCTCTTGTTCGACCAGATGGGCCAACTGTACGAGCGAGTCCTGCCAGCCGAGGTAACACATCTCGGCCGGGATGGCTGCGGGAAGGCCTTCATGCAGAATATCGATCTCGGTGCCGCAACTCACCGTCCGCAGCGTGATGTTCTTGATCATATCGCCTTCGAGACCCGGATCATCGAATTTGTCAGCCAAACGGATTCGCTCGAACGGAGCCAACTCCAGGTAAGTGCTTTCGAAAGAGTGGCTGTGCCCCGAGCCATAGTTTGTGAATGTCATGTGATAACTGCCCCCCACTTGTGCGTCGATCTGATCGATTCTCCCCAGATAGCCGAATGGCGGCAACCACCTGCACAGGGCATCAGGATCAAGAAATGCCTTGTAGACACGTTCGACCGGAGCACGCAGCACTCGAAGAAGGCGGACGGTATTGTCTGAATCAGACATGCGAAGATTCTCCTGCTTGTTGGTGGTTATGTGATAGTGAGTCGTGTGGAATAATCCCGAGTCGACATCTGATTCAAAACTCCCGTTCTCATCAATCCCCACCTTGCCTCAGTTCTTCTGCCAATCCAACGATGATGCCCTCGGGGCCGCGGATGTAGGCGAGTCGATACACGTCCTCGTATTGCACCACTTCACCGACCAGTTCGGCACTGTGAGTCAGTAGTCGCGAGACCAGGATATCGATGTCATCGACAGCAAACATGATTCGGCGGAGGCCGAACTCATTAACTGGAGGCTTCTCGGTTCCCGTTCTGATTGCCTTCGGCGTGTGGAACTTATCCAACTCGATGCGTCCGTGGCCGTCCGGAGTGCGCATGACAACGAGGGTCGCACGGACGTTGTGAAGGCCAATGAGACGATCAACTGTGGCACCCTCAACAGTGGTTTCGCCTTCGATTTCCAGACCGAGTTCGAGAAAGAATGCCTTCACGGCCTCAAGGTCGTCGACCACAATGAGGACATTATCCATTCGCTTGAGCGTCATCTCATTCTTCTCCACTCTTGACGTGTGAGACCTGGATTGACTGAATTCGCGGCATGACCCAGGTCAACCGCGAACTGCAGCTTCGATTTCAGAGACATCAATCTTCTTCATCTGCATCATCGCATCGAAAACACGCTTGGCGACAGCAGCATCTGGGCCGGTGACCGCCTGCGTCAGGGCGACCGGTGTAATCTGCCAGTTGATCCCCCAGCGGTCTTTGCACCATCCGCACTGGCTCTCCTCACCGCCGTCAGCGACGATGGCGTTCCAGTAGCGGTCAGTCTCCTCCTGGTCATTCGTCGCGACCTGAAACGAGAACGCCCAATTGTGCTTGACGCCGGGGCCCCCGTTGAGTCCGATGCAAGGAATGCCCATCACCGTGAACTCGACGGTCAGAACGTCGCCTGCTTTGCACGATGGGTTATCGGCTGGCGCTCGATGCACTCCGCCGACGCAAGAATCAGGGAAGGTTTTTGAGTAGAATTGCGCCGCCTCTTCCGCGTGGCGATCGTACCAGAGACAGATCGTATTCTTGTTGAGTGTCATGGTCGTCTTGTTGGCTGTTGCTGGCTTTCATTGATCTGGGCAAGTGGACTTAGCTGTTAGCTGCCACAGTGTAATCCGGGAAGTCGAGCGTGCTCGGATCGCGAATGAACCAAGCTTCGTTATTCATGGGATTGAACGGAATCGAGATATGGTCATGGACTGACTTCCACTTGCCATCGATGCGTCGGTAGGCCACGGTAACGCGCATCCACGTTTGGCCGCTCGGATCGTCTGCCGGAGTTGGAAGGATATGATGGACGCCGTGCATGATGGCCAT
>JAGQQG010000231.1 GCA_020426325.1 Planctomycetaceae bacterium
AGTCTTGTTGTGTGCCAGCACGAGTGTCGGCTTCTGAGCCTGTGCGATGACGTTCGCCATCGTGAACGTTTTGCCGGTGCCGGTTGCCCCCAGCAGCACCTGCGACTTCCGCCCCTCCCGAATGCCGCGCACTAGCTCGTCGATCGCCTGCGGCTGATCCCCGGCGGGAGCGAAGTCGGCTGAGATATCAAAGTCGGGCATAAGGGCCTGTCTCACGGATTGTTCAGGTGTTCATCTTATTAGCTGGCTCAATTCTAGGCATCTCATGCTGAGCTGTCCTCCTTCCGTTCTGACGTGCTCCACAACAGCGAGTTCCGGCAGATTCTGCCGAACATCCTGGGTTGTCCTGAATGAAACGTCACCTTGAGCCATGAACATCTCGCCACCGATGGCACCGCGGAATACGCTTCGAGCGTCTCCGGGCCAAGAGATTTGTCTTCTTTCATTCAGCGGAATTACAGCCTTTTGCCTATTTGGAGGCCCTCAGCTTTGGTCAGAACGTATGCACGTCGGCACTTTGCAGCGACCGTTTTGGGAGGGATGCTCGGTGCCTCGGTCTCTGGATGCGGGACGATCCTCTACCCCGAGCGACGCGGACAGCCGTCAGGTCGGTTGGATTGGGGAGTCGTTGCTCTGGACGGCATTGGCCTGCTGTTCTTTTTCATACCCGGTGTGATCGCATTTGCGGTCGACTTCATCACGGGAGCCATTTACCTCCCCTATGATGGCTACGGCAGCGTGGATGATGAAAAGCCACGACAGTTACGGCGGATCGATGTTCCCCGCCAATCGCTGACACCCGTCGGCATTGCTCATGTCATCCGCGAAGCCACAGGACATACCATCTCGCTGAATGGCGAAGAGTGCGAGACACGCCGACTCAAGAATCTGGAAGACTTCTGGACCACCCGCGACAAATTCGTCGCTGCTTAGTCAGTGGCACAGACATTTCTGTCTGTGACCGGTCGGTCAGGAATGTCCGGCCCGCTGAGCCTACTCTTCCGCAGGCACGACGAAGCTCATGTGCATCTCTGCGTGGCGGAGTTGGAGTTGATCAGACTCCTGCTTCGAGAGTCGACCGAACACCGGGTGGATCGCACGCTTGGACTCCGACTCTGTGCGCGAGACGGCCAGCCGCAATGCATCGAGCCCTTCCGCTGTTGAGACCGTTGCAGCTGGCACGAGCTGAGCCTGTCCAGCTGCGGGAAGCTGAAAGCCGGCCGGGACAGGCTTCTTCAGAAACCGCTTCTTCAAGAACGGTGCGACCAACCGAACGTGCAGCGGTGCCTTGAAAGAGAACCCGTCAATCGAACTCTCCAGCGCCGATGCGAGGTGCTGGAAGATCTGCCCCAGCGACCAGTTCCCCAACGTCTGTACCACGCCGTGGGCCATCGCCTCGGCATCTTCGAGCAGATCATCAAACGACTGATAAGAAACCGTCCTGCGTCCCTTGACCGATTTCGTCTGCACTGTCATCGCAACTGACTCCTTCCGGTGAACACGATGTGAGGCCCGTCCATAGGATACACACCGAGACTAACGTCGCGAAGTCAGTTGATGGTCATGTGAAATGATGGTGGCGGGGGCGCTGAGTGATGATGATCATAGCGTGAATCTCAGTCCCGGGGCCGTGACGATTAACCCAGAATCGAGTCAGCCCCCGGATAGGACAGCCCCTCAACATCCGGACATCTGTTCGGCGCCCCCGCCACCCTGCCGGACATCGGATCGACGCCCCTTCAACCTTGCCGGCCAGAATGAAGGTCAATCAAGAGCTTGACGCTGCTCGGAACGATCGAGGACGTACAAGGCCACAAGAAACAGAGTGGGGGGAGAGAGATTGAGTGCGTAGAAACTCAGATGAAACGGAAAGTGACCATAGATCATGTAGGAATTGAACAACGTGAATGCACAGAGGGGAAAGATGGCTGCAATGGGAAGTCCGATCAGAATCGACTTTGGAACTCGCGAAAACTGTCGGACGATCCAGTCCAGCCAAGAGTCATACCGCAAGACGACGAACAGACCGATGAGAACAGTCAACCACGAGCAGGCGATGATCATTACGTTCGAGATGACGACCATCGCCACCGGATCGACCGGAGAAGGAAAACCGATGAGCCTCACAATTTGAAACAGGAAACTGAACGTAGTTCGGAAGACGATCAGTGCGAGAACACCGATGCACATCCATTTGCTGCGGTGAATCCACCGCGAGACGGACGGTACCTTCGTAAACTCGCCATCCAGGTCGGATGACTGTCCCATTCGGAATCGGGCAATGAGTCGTGCTTCCTCTTCGGCCAACCCCATCGACTCCAGGGAAGACACACAATCGTGAGGATGCGGCTCCAGTTCAGAGGCATCATCAGGACTCCACAGCTCGCCATGGTGCAAGTTGTGGTTCTGGCTGACTTGGGAGCCCTCGGTTCGACCGACATGCCAAAGCCGACGCTGATCGGACCAATGAAGGACGAATGTGGCAAACAGCAAGAGGGTAGGGACCGACGCTTCGTACGCGAAGATACTTGAATGGAGCGCAAAGTCTTCACGTTCTTGGATTCTGGAAACAAAGTAGAATTGGCTTGCGCTGGGAACTGCGATGATGCAAATGGGAATGCCGATCCTGAGAGACTTTGGAATTCGGGCGAGCCACTTGGCAAATCGGTCGACCAAAGCGGCGTGCCGCAACACGACAAAAAAGCTAATCAGAACGATCATCCATGAACAGAAGACCGAGGTCAGGTTGCGGAGGATTCCAAACGTGGTCGGATCGAACAAAGATACAATTCCGGTCAACCATGCGATTCCAAAACAGAAATTCCAGGCATGGCGGACGAACACCAGGGCGAGAATCCCAATGCACATCCATTTGCCACGGCGAACCCAACGAGTGCTGGAGGGCTCTTTCGCGAATTCGACCTCCAGCTCTGATGGCTGACCAATTCGCCGTTGCGCAAGGACGAACGCTTCCTCCACCCTCAGTCCCGTCGACTCCAAGGACGATACACATTCGCGGAGATGCGATTCCAACTCGGCGATGTTGTCCGCACTCAGTACCTCATGAGCGAGGAGTGCCTGCTTCCACTCAGCGATGGCGGTTTCTAGGTCAAACATGGGTCGGGTCCCCAGAATTGGGCGAGGGTTTGGTGGACGGCGAACCATTGTTGCCGTTCGGTGGCGAGGGCTTTTTTACCATTGGTGTTGAGGCGGTAGTACTTGCGTTTGCGGCCTGTGTCGGCCGTCTTCCACTTGGACGTGATGAGGCCTTCCCGTTGCAGGCGATGCAGGACGGGGTAGAGCATGCCGTCCGTCCATTCCAACTGTCCGCCGGAACGTTTTTTTACCTCCTGAATGATCGCGTACCCGTAGCTCTCGCCCTCCTCCAGAATCGAGAGCACCAGCGGCCGGGACGAAGCAGCGACCAG
>JAGQQG010000232.1 GCA_020426325.1 Planctomycetaceae bacterium
CATGGCATCTCGTATCACCGAAGCCATACGCCACCTGGCTGGCCTATGACCGACATCTGCTGGCCCGCTGCGATGTCGTTCTGCGCGTTCCGGGTTATTCCCACGGGGCAAACCAGGAATGCACATTCGCTGACGAACGGGGGATTCCGGTCATTCGGCCCCGTTCTACTGAACCCGCCGACTGCGTCGCTGCTGTGACGCACTTCTTCTCGAACTGAAAGGAACCGCCTTGAGCGAACAGACCACCATCCATTGTACCGAATGCAGCCAGGACCGCTCCGGCTGCGCTGATTGTCACCGCTGTCATGTCTGCTGCCGCTGCCACCCCGGGGAAGGCTGATGCCCATCCAGTGCTCTGGCTGCCCATGCCGCTTCGAAAGCCACGATTCCGTCGGTAGCGATTTCCGGCTCTGTCAGGACTGCTGGGAAGCGGAGTGTTCAAGACTCTGGTGGGCAATCGGGGCGGCATTCCCTCCGACTGAGGATGAAGAATTGATGACTGAACACGATCTGCCACGGATCTTTGATCCAGACGAAGTTGCCGAGAATCCGAAGGACCGCGTTGGAGCGGGGAAGCCACCGTTGCATCTGATTCCCCCGGCGGCCGAGATCCTGGAAGCGATCGTGATGGGACTCGGTGCCCGCAAGTATGGGGAATATAACTGGCGAACATCGAAGATCCGCGCAACCGTCTACATCGCCGCAGCCAAGCGACATCTGGCGCAGTGGCTGGACGGTCAGGATGACGATCCAGAGAGCGGTGTTTCTCATCTGGCCCATGCGCGGGCCTGCCTCGGCGTGTTGCTGGATGCGATCGCGACCGGGAACATGATTGACGATCGGCCTACCGCCGGTCCGGCTGCCGAACTGATTCAGAAGCACACCAAATCCGTCAGCCTGACATCACCTCCACAGCTGCGGTAACGGAGGAACCTCAGGAACGATGGGCCAGGCTGGTCTCGCCGCTGTCACACCTCTGGAAGCCGCACGGGACTACGTGCGCCGCGGCTGGTGTGTTGTGCCCATCCCCTTCAAGCAGAAGCGGGCTGTTCTCAAGGAGTGGGAGCAACTCCGTCTGAGCGAAGCGGACCTGGCGCAGTACTTCGATCAGCCGGCGAACATCGGAATCATTCTGGGCGCGCCATCCGACCACCTCGTCGATGTCGATCTGGACTGTGTCGAAGCCAGGGCCATCGCCGGAAACTATCTGCCGGCGACAACTGCCAAATCGGGTCGCGCGGGTGCCGCCAATTCGCACTGGTGGTACATCGCCGCCAATGCAAAGACCGTGCAACACCGTGATCCGGTCACGAAGCAGATGCTCGTTGAGCTGCGATCCACGGGCGGACAGACGGTGGTGGGACCGAGTATCCATCCGACAGGACAGCCATACGAGATCCTCACTGGCGAACCGGCCGTTGTCCCGGCCGAGATGCTGACGGCTTGCGTGGAGGCACTGGCAAAACGGGTCATCGAGCTACGGCATGGCTCAGTCCCGACGACGTCCTCCGCGCCTGCACCGTCATCGTCTGGCCGCCGCAGGGACATCACGTCCCCTGAGATCGAACGCCGTGCCCTGGCATATCTCGACCGGCTCCCGCCCGCCATCAGCGGCAATGGAGGCCATGCGGCGACGTACACTGCCGCGACGGTCCTCGTCCACGGGTTTGAGATCGATCCCGACCGGGCGCTGACGCTGCTGCTTAATCACTACAACCCGCGTTGCGAGCCACCGTGGACCGAGAAGGAACTGCGGCACAAGGTCACCAGCGCCGCGACCAAACCGCACACTCAGCCCTGCGGCTGGCTGCTGAATCAGGAACGGGAACAACCCGTCGACACGGGCGTCGACATCTCCGCACTGGTCAGTCAGGCGACCGAGACCGCGAATCCGTCTCCCTCAATCCAGATGAGCAACGACGATCCCACGGAATCTCGCACGGTCGATCCTGGTCCGTTGCCAGATGAACTGCTGCGCATTCCCGGCTTCGTTTCGGAAGTGATGGACCTTTCGCTTCGTGCAGCGCCGTATCCCAACGTCCCATTGGCGTTCTGCGGAGCGGTCGCGTTGCAGGCGTTTCTCGGTGGACACCGCGTCCGTGATCCTGCCGACAACCGCACCAACCTCTACCTGATTGGGCTGGCGTATGCCTCGTCCGGCAAGGAGTTTCCGCGCAAGGTTAACGCGGCCACCCTGCATGCTGTCGGGCTCACAAAGTGCCTGGGTGAGAGCTTCGCTTCCGGCGAAGGTTTGCAGGACAGTTTGAACGACAATCCCTGCATGCTGTTCCAGACTGACGAGATTGATGGCCTGCTGCAGTCGATCAACAAGGCGAAGGATGCCCGGTACGAGAACATCCTCGGCACGCTGCTGAAGATGTATTCCTCGTCCAACGGCTTTTACCCAATGCGGAAGAAAGCCGGCAAACAGACTGCTGAGACCATCGAGCAGCCCTGCCTGGTCATCTATGGGACGGCGGTTCCGAACGAATACTACTCCGCTCTCTCCGAGCGGATGCTGACAAACGGGTTTTTCGCCAGGTCGATCATCGTGGACGCGATCTGCCGTGGTGAAGGTCAGGAGCCGGGCGACTTTCATCCGACACCGCGAATCCTGGAAACGGCAACCTACTGGGCCAACTTCAATCCGGGGAAAGGGAACCTCGTCAAGTTCTATCCGACGCCGACGATCGTCCCCTACACCGACGATGCGAAAGCATTGCTGATTGAGGCCCGCAAGACGTGCGAGGCCGAGTACAAGTTGGCCGAGTCAAACGGCGATCCCGTCGGCACGACCGTCTGGGGCCGGACGAGCGAACATATCCGCAAGCTGGCTCTGATCTATGCCATCAGCGTTAACCATCGGGATCCAGCCATCGACGTCAGCGCTGCCAACTGGGCGACGCGGTTCATGACTCATCAGACACGGCGGATGTTATTCATGGCCCAGGGGCATGTCGCTGCGAATCCGTTCCACGCCGAATGCCTCAAGGCTAAACAGAAGCTGCGCGAAGCACCGGATCAAACGCTTGCTCACAGCGTGCTGCTGAAACGCATGAAGATGGATGCCCAATCGTTTCAGAAAATGATGGACACGCTGATCGATCAGGGGGACGTGCTCCCCATCAACAAACCGACGGCCGGTCGACCGTTCCGTGGCTACCAACTGATCGACGCGACGTAATGGGGGAGAAAGAGGACCATCGAGGTGAACGAAGTCGCGGACGTCGGGGTGAAAGCGGGGGAAGGAAGGCGAAAGAAGGGTGAAGGAAGTTTTGCAGAGAAAGACTGGAAAAATACACATATATCTTCTTCTTTCTCTCTTTCACCCCCATACCCCCGCGCACTGCATTTTGACCCCCACACCCCTGTGTGCGCGTGATAGGGGTGAAAGATGAAAGAA
>JAGQQG010000233.1 GCA_020426325.1 Planctomycetaceae bacterium
CATCCAATGTTGAATGCGCGTTCGCCGGGGCTTCGGACTTCGTCCTCCAGCCCCGGCCACACAACTCACAATTTCAATACTGACAGAACACTTGTGTGGTGACTCACATTCGGTCCATCGCTGGAGCGACTCACGATTCGTGAACGTCCGGGAAAGATGACGTTCCGCTTCTGGCAGGAGGGGCCGGGGGATGACCGGAACCGGTCTTCCGAGAAAGCGGTGCTGGCCGCGATTGATGACATCCATCGAAACCCCGTCCGACGTGGTCTGGTCGAGCAGGCCCGTCGATGGAAGTGGTCGAGCAGCCTCTGGTATGAGTCGGACGGACAGTTCGTCGATCCAGAGTTGCCGACGATCCACGGGTTACGGGACGGGTTCTTTTCGTGAGTTCCTGGGATGATTGCTGGTGAGCATTCGCACTGGCGGACAAGCCGACCAGTGGCACCCGGCTATAGCAGAGGTGGCCTACTACGTCACTCAGGATGGGGGACCATCGCGCTGCTCTCGCAGAGACGCCATATAATCCTCAATCGTATCAAAGCCCGCTGGGATAAAGACCCATCCACGGTCCTCGAGCGTAGAATCAAAGTCGCGAATCCGATCAGGTATAGGTGGTTGAGGAGTTACTTTACCCAAGTATCCGTTGAACAAATGGTTGATTTGACATTCACCAACACACCCGCGCAATTCGTGCCATCGATCATCCTCATCGAAGCCTTCTTCGATGTACGATGTCATCACCCAACCCAGAATCTCCAACTCAGCGTGATCAATGGTTTTGCCCAAAGAAGCAAAGTGCTCGCGAGTGTAGTACTGCTGTGGATCGATGTAGACGCCAAGTACTACATAGCAGTCGTAGACGATCTTGAGTAACGCGATGAAATGGCTGCGACAGGAAGAAACGATGTCGTTTGGTACGAACTCTCCGAGTTCGCGAAACCGATACGTTGCTTTGCCTTGGTAGAACATTCCTCCAGCGACGGGGCTTGGACCTCCGTGAACATGGTCATTTCGCGTTTCGAGGATGAACCTCGCGAGGGGATCGGTTTTCAGTTCTTCTCTGTGGCTTGCGTACCAGTCGGCGAATCCGGGGAGATCTTGGAAACGCTGTAGAGCCAGAGTGATTGTTCTCGCAGCGGACAGGAACGCGCTGAGATAACAACGGAACTCGAACCAGTCATTTTCTGCTTCGACCATCCTTTGCAGGAAGAACTCCGTCTCCGCGACCTTTTCGTCGACTGCGTCGAATGAATGAGACACTTTTATCACCTAGCTTGTGATTTTCCTACAATGATGCACGAGAATACGACTGGTGGCTGGTGGGGTCAATGTTTTGAGCACCCGAGCGTAACAGGTTACTCATTCGTCTAAAGTATGGTCATGAACGAGCCAGCCGACATCAATGACCTGGAAGTGACGCAGAGGTCGTCGCTTTCATAGTTCCGAATACTGGCTGGGCTTCTGAGCGTCGTACTGCTCTACCTTGTCAGTCTGGGGCCGCTGTGGGGGTTGAAGTCGCGGGGCATCATCACCGGAGAAACGTATGACTCCATCGCCTATCCCCTGCTCGTCGTCGAAATGAAGACCGGGTTCTTCAGCAGGAATCCTGTCGGCAAGGCGTACAATGATTACTATATCGTCTGGTTCGGCAAGTGAAGACAGTTCACGACGCTCTCTCTTGATTCCCCCACGTTTGCACGCGACGATCTCCCCATGACTGGCAGCTTGCGTGTGACATGGGTGATTTTGCGGACGTGCATTGAGGAGCGGCTCGTGTATCGGGCTGACTTTGCTCTCGGCACGCTGTTCCGCTTTCTGCCGATCGTGACGCAGATCTTTCTGTGGGGGGCCATCTTCGGCGTCGGCACCGATCACGAGCAGGGGGACATCGAGGGGTACAGCTATCAGAACATGGTGGCGTACTACCTGCTGGTGATGGTCGGCCGTGCGTTCTCCAGCATGCCGGGTCTGTCGAGCGGCATCGCCCTGTCCGTGCGTGACGGGACGATCAAAAAGTACCTCACCCAGCCGATCGACATGCTCGGCTACCTGTTCTGGCATCGCGTGGCTCACAAGCTGGTGTACTACATCGTGGCCGGTGGGCCGTTCGTGTTCGTGTTCTGGCTGTGCCGTGACTACTTCCCCGGCTGGCCCAATGGCATCACGATTTGTGCATTCCTCTGCTCGCTGGCGATGGGGTTCCTGCTGGGGTTCCTGATCGAAGCCCTGATCGGGCTTGTCGCATTCTGGTTTCTGGAAGTCAGTTCGCTGTTGTTCATCTACATGATGCTGAATTTCTTCCTGTCCGGCCACATGATCCCGCTGGACCTGCTGCCGACGCCGGTCTTTCATGCGATCGAATACCTGCCCTTCAAGTTCCTGGCCTATACTCCTGCGGCCATCATGCTGGGACGATACACCCACGCCGAGTTGGCCGAGCAACTGCTGATCGAACTCGCCTGGGTGGTCGCGCTGTTGCTGCTGAACCGCCTTGCGTTCCAGCGCGGCGTGAGGCGATATGGAGCCTTTGGAGGATAACCCTAATGCCCACGGGCAACGCCCCGTGGGTCTGCCCAACTGTTACTCAACGTGACCCACGGGGTGTGACCCGTGGGCTTGAGTGGACGATGAATCACGAACAACTCCCAGAAACTGATCATACCTTCCGGCCGAACTACTTTCGGGTCTGGTCGACGTTCTTTCGCAACTCGCTGGTGCGGGAGATGACGTTTCGGGCCAACTTCCTGATCACGCTGGTCACACGCGCGTTTTGGCTGAGTGCACAGTTGCTGCTGTTCGAGGTGATCTACTCGCACGTTGATGCGATCGGCGACTGGACGCGTTACGAATACTTCGCGTTCATGGCGACCGGCATGCTGGTCAATGCGATCGTCGAGACGTTCTTCATGCCCAACTGTGCGAACTTTAGCGAACTCATTCGCACGGGCGATCTCGACTTCGCCCTGCTCAAACCGATCGACACGCAGTTCCTCGTATCGTTCGAGAAAGTCAACCTGCCGATGCTCGTACAGGTGGTGCTTGCGGGCATCTTGATGTGGTACTCACTTGCACACCTCGATGTGACGGTCACGGCTGGCCGCGTGCTGACCTATTTCATCCTGATCGCCGTCGCCGTCGCCTTCTTTTACAGCCTGATGATCGCCCTGGCTGCGACGAGCGTGTGGTTCGGCCGAAATCAGGGGCTGTACGACTTCTGGTTCTACGTCACGGTGTTCGCTCGTTACCCGCGCGAGATCTACGCTGGATCGGCAGCGGGGGATGCCATCTCGTTCGGGTTCTCGTTCATCATCCCGATCCTGCTGGTGATGACGATCCCCTCCCGCGTGCTCCTGGGCAAAGTCCT
>JAGQQG010000234.1 GCA_020426325.1 Planctomycetaceae bacterium
CGAGCCGGCTGGGACGAAGCCATCCTCGACGGCATCTACACCGCATTCCAAGCCGCCTGAACATGCGATTGCCGTGGCCCCCACCTGTCTTATTTGGATGTGTTCGTAAGCCGTGTGACTCCAATATCTCTTCAACCTTCTGTGGAATCGGCGTACGTTCGATGTCGAAGTTGGCCGAAATTGCAATGTCATCAACGAAACGTGAATATCGCGCGTCATACACTCGACAGAGGCCTGCTATTCGGCCATCAAGCTTCAGTAGGATCTGGTCGGCCAAAACCGGACTCGTCACAAGTCCAAGTGCGAGGTGAAAGTCGTATGTACATAGTCTCGTCAAGATGCTTGATACTTCTGGAGAGCATCTGAGTTGCTTGAGGAACAGTCGATTTACCCGGTCGATGGAGATGCTCGGGTAGAAGTTAGAAATATCAGTCTTGTAAACGTATCGGTTGCCGAGATGTCTGGATGCGTTTGCAACAATATGCCTTCCTGGCACGCAGCCGAAGCTGAAGGCAGACGGTTTCATTCGGTGTCGCAGGCAATTTCGATAGAAGCGCTCCTGAAAACACCGAAGATCACCGCCTACCGAGATTACGGGTCGCGGCTTCCGACCCACGTCGTACACGCAAAGCTCTTTCACATCATCTGATGCGAACTCGGCTGTCATCCTGAGTTCACACTCAGTCAGTCCGACGATCTCGGCGAGCGATTTGACTTTCTGAATCCCGAGCAACGTCTTGAGCCTCCTTGAACCGTTCCTTGACGATGGACTCGATCTCTATTTCCCAAGCGTCTCTGAGTCCTTCAACCGCGTTCCCCAGTGAAGCGGGTACACGATCTGACGATGAGAACTTTGAGACAGCAAGCATGTATAGATCGATTCCCCATCGATCATAGTATCGTTCGATCATTGATGCGGTCGGTGATGTCGTGCCATTCTCGATCTTGTTCAGGTGGACATGTGACATCCCCAACTCTTCTGCTGCTGCACGTTGCGATAGTTCGAGACGTTGCCGCAGGTATTTTGCTGCTTCTCCTAATTTTATCATTTCGGCACCTGCCGTTTGTATTTGGTTTTGGGATGCGCTCTAGTCTGTTCCGAACCGATACAGGTAGACAGCTTTCGCTGTGAGCCGTTCAGCCGAGACAATGTCTTGCGGCGTTCTTCGCTCCAACTTTTCTGTCACTTGACGCTCGCTAAACTCGAGCACATCCCAACTTGTCCCCCCCGCGTTCTCACAGCAACTCAGCGCATTCCAGAAATCGACGAGTCGACTGATCCGTATGGTGAGATTCTGATCGTCTGCAGGAGGCACTTGGTTGTCTCCATGATTTCTCATGGCACCATCTCCTTTCAGTGGGGACTGGAAGCTAGCGTGACAACCACATGGCTGCCATAAATCACCAACTCCAACCACTGCCCACAGACACGCACTCCGCCGCCGCTTGGTCGCGGGAGGCATCTCACAAATCAGGGCCTTCCTCATGCGGCACTCCGTTGGTGCCGTTTGATGCACTTGAAATCGCCATTTCGGACGACCTCTGGCAATGCCCCGAAGGGCATGGAAAGGAGATCCAAGTAACCTGATGTGGATGTTAACTATACTTTGGCAGGTGTCAACCCAAGACTGTGTCAAAGGCCGGGTGCCGGGTGCCATGCTCATATCGCGAAGCAGGATGAGCATGTTTGGGTGAACTGTCGAATCGCACGGCATGCTTGCCCTGCTGGCGCGATGCAAGCATGGCACAGAACGTCATTCTCCGGTTTGAGGTGAGTGACGTAGTGACCGCCTCGTTGCCGGGTACCCCGGATGGGGGATTCGATGTGTGCCACGACTGTGTCAGTCGTGCCGAATGAGGGTTGGCTCTGTCTGGGGACTGAACGCAGATTGTTGAGAGGGCGACTGGCGCGTGCTCGCACGGGCGGGACGCCCGTGGCACTCTGGGGGTATGCCTCAGTGACTTAGTGCAATGACCATCGTTAAAAGTCTCTGGGGATGGGGTAGAGGGATTTGAGTTTTGTGCGGGCGTCTTTGGTGGTGAATTGCCAGTCGGCTCCGGAGGCGTGTTGGTTCCGGTCGGATTGCCAGGCAACTCTCTCGTGCTCCATCTGTTCGGCGGATGCGAAGCGGCGATTCAGGCATTGGCGAGACAGGATGCTCAGTTCGATTTCCGCCATGTTCAGCCAGCTGCCGTTGCGGGGCGTGTGAACGATGCGGAGTGTGCTGGCCAGGCGATGAGCGGTTTGTGCATCGAACGTGGCGTAGAAGCTGGCGATGTCGTGGGTGTTGAGATTGTCCATCACGAGTGTGATCTGTGTGGCTTCTGCATCGTCCACTTCGATCAGACGGCGGACTTCCCCGGCCCAGTCTTCACGGGTTCGGGACCGTCGGCTGCTCACACGTCGCCAGCCACGAAGCGGATCGAAGAACATGAACAACGCCCGCACATCTTTGCGTTCGTAGTGATGGTCCACGCGACGTGGGTGGCCCGGACACATTGGCAAAGCCGGTTCGACATCCGCCACCACTTGCTTCGAGGCTTCGTCCATGCAGACCAGCACATGACGTTCATCGTACGACTGCTGGTACACGTCCAGCACCTTTTCCAGGTGAGCGACGAACCTCGCCCGGTCTCGTTCGGGAATGCAAAACCGCCTCGATTGCCACGGCTTCAGACGGTTTTTTTGAGCGTCTTGCGAACCGTTTCCGGACAGACACTGGTGACAATCTGCAAGCGGGACAGTTCATCGACAAGCAGCCTGAGTGTCCAGCGCTGGTGCCCCTCGGGAGGCGTGCTGCAACACAACGTCACCAGTTGGGCCTCCGCCTCACCATCGAAGACTTTGGGCGTCCCCTTGTCTGCACGCACCTTTCGCTTCAGCGTCGCTTCGAGTCCCTGTTGAACAAACTTCATCCGAATGCGTTGGACCTGCCTGCGGGTCAGACCCACCAACGCAGCAATCTGCTCATCCGTGCGTCGGCCTTCAGGGTGCGAGTCGTCGCTGAGCAACAGAATGCGTGCCCGCTTGACAATCAAAGCACTCGCCTTCTGAGAACGCTGAATCCTCTCGAGTTCCCAACGCTGATCGCCGGTCAGCTGCACCACCCACTTCCGAACCTGCTGAACCATCTCGATCCTCCGTGAATCCAGCCTTGGCGATTGTCCAACAATCAGCCATCATTCAACACAGAACCCAACAACAACGCGACATCAAGACATCAACTGATAGACCCAGGGCGACTCAATGAGTGATGGCACGTTGGTTGCTGAGTTTGTGGGTGATGAATTGGTTCTCGTCGAGTTGAACGAGAAGGGGAGTTAAGTCTGGTCATGGAGGTTGGTTGTGAGCGAA
>JAGQQG010000235.1 GCA_020426325.1 Planctomycetaceae bacterium
CGTTGAGATTTGCCGATGCCGTGGGGCAAAACGATCGATCCGCGCACGATCTGATCAGCATGCTTGGGGTCAACGCCAAGGCGAACAGCCACTTCGACACTCTGGTCAAACCGACAGGCCTTCACCCCCTTGGGAAGTGCCGACTCGAGATCTTTCAATGCTGCAACCGCGGCGGGAAGATCGACCGTGCCAACCGACGCCGCTTTTGTATTCATCGCAGTCATTCTCTTGGAATGCTTCGCCATCACCTGAACCTTGCCTGAAAACGTTTCTTACCTGGAGCCGAATCGCTGCCAATGATCCCAAGTTGACTCCGCATGAGTTGCCCCCCTCCCTAGCCAGACAACTTCACATGAACCTGGGTGCCTAATCGACGACCTGCAAACCCATGCTTCTCGCAGTGCCAGCAATCGTGCGGGCAGCATGCTCAACATTCGGGGCATTCATATCTTCAAATTTCGTTTTCGCAATCTCAATCAACTGATCCTGCGTGACCGTGCCCACCTTTTCCGCTTTCGGACTTCCCGAACCCTTGGCGATTTGAGCAGCCTGCTTTAGCAAAACGGCCGCTGGCGGACTCTTCGTGACGAATTCAAAGGAGCGATCGTTGTAGACCGTGATCACAACCGGAATCGTTGTGCCGGCCATGTCCTTTGTCTTTTCATTGAACTGCTGAACAAACTGTCCAATGTTCACGCCATGTGGGCCGAGTGCGGTACCAACCGGGGGGGCAGGAGTTGCCTGCCCACCCGTTATTTGCACCTTGATTTCTGCAACAACCTGCTTCGCCATGACTCTGACTGACTTTCATGTGGCGCGGCGGCGTTGATCGCCGACTCGCATGTCTCTGTAACTGAACCGCAATTGCCTCAACCGGGATCGATGGACCAACTCAGACTTTTTCTACCTGCCAGTGCTCCAGCTCCACTTCCGTCGAACGCCCAAAGATCTCGATCATGACCTTGATCTTGCCGCTTGCCTCGTCCATCGAATCAACGGAGCCCTCAAAGCTCTCGAACGGGCCTTCCTTCACCTTCACAACGTCTCCCACCTGGACGCTGAACTTGACGACGGGCTGCGACACTTGAGCCTCATCGCCTACTTCCGGTTTGCCCATCATGCGGGAGATTTCATGCTCCTGCATGGGCATGGGCTTGCCAGCCGCCCCGGTGAAATCACCGACACCACTTGTATCCCGGACGAGATACCAAGTGTCATCGTTCAATTCCATGTGGATCATCATGTAGCCGGGGAACAACTTCTGATCCCTGACCTTCTTCTTCCCGCCTTTGGTCTCCACCACTTTCTCGGTGGGGATGACGATCTCGCCGAAGTAGTCCGACAGTCCCTCCCGCCGAATTCGCTTCAGAAGAGAATCGCGGATTGTCCGCTCTCTGTTGCTTTGAACTTTCAACACGTACCACTGGAAGTTGGGATTCTTTCCACTCTCTTCCCGTGCGCCCGCACTTTTCCCACGACCCTTGACGGGAGGGGATTGTTCGGCATCGCCGGAAGTGGCGTTCGGATCTTCAACCATGGTGGTGCTCTCGTCCATAAGGCGAGACATCTTCTGTCATCGAGTGACTGATTTCAAGAATGGGCGAACCTCTTTCCAGAGGAAATCTCGCAACTCTTGTCGCTAACGTGAACTCTTTTACCCGTACCCGCAATCACCCTTCGCCCCTGAGGGCATCGAGGTCAAGGAAGCCAATAAAGTCAAACAGGCTGAACCAGAAAACATCAAACACCGCCAGGAAGGCGGCCATGATGATCATGACACCCAGCACGACACCCGTCGCACGAATCAAATACGTCCTGTCGGGCCAGGAAACCTTGTCCATTTCCGCTTCAACAGAAATCAAAAAGTCGGCAAACCTGGGAAAGTTCACGACTCGAAAGGCAAACCAAAGCCCAAGAGCTGCGATCGCCAACGGAATTCCGACCCGCACGGGACGGTCGAAATCAGACAGCAATGTCGTCGACAGTGACCACGCCCCCCACAAAACAACTGCCATGAGGCACAAAGCAGTGACCTGCCGGGTCAACCGCCCTTGATTGCGTTTGTAGAGACCGCCAGACCACATTCCGCTGAGGAACGAGGCGTTTTCACTTGCTCTGGCCATAACTGGTTGCCACCTCGTGTGGAAACGTAATTGCAATTGAATTGATTGTTTCTTACCTGTGAACACGGGCGGGAGGAGTCGAACCCCCAACCTGCGGATTTGGAATCCGCTGCTCTGCCAATTGAGCTACGCCCGTTCAGGGGAGCCCTCAGCCATCGGCATTCAGCAGTCAGTTCCGATCCAGAAAAAATGAACAACTGATCGCTGACAGCCGACCGCTGAAAGCCAATTACTTCTTCCGCGACTCCTTGTGCACCGTATGCCTGCGGTCCTTGTTGCAGAATTTCTTCAACTCAAGTCGATCGGTGCCCCGAGTTTCCTTCGGAGTCCGATAGTTTCGACTGCTGCACTCAGTGCATTCCAGCCAGACGTATTCTCTTGCCATTGTCGTCGTCCTCGAAAGCTGCCAGCGGTCAGCTTTCAGGATGTGGCCATCTCATGCAGCCAAATCCCGATCGCTGACCGCTGATCGCAATTCGTTAACTACTGAAGAATCTTGGTCACCACGCCGGAACCAACCGTACGACCACCCTCGCGAATCGCGAAGCGGCTTCCCTCGTCCATCGCGATTGGCTTGCCAAGCTCAACCTCAAGCTTGACATTGTCGCCGGGCATGCACATCTCTGCACCACCCTGAAGGGTGACTGCACCAGTCACATCCGTTGTCCGGAAGTAGAACTGCGGGCGGTATCCGCTGAAGAACGGCGTCTTTCGGCCACCTTCGTCCTTGCCAAGCACGTAGGTCTCACATTCGAACTTCGTGTGCGGCTTGATCGAACCCGGAGCAGCAAGCACCTGCCCACGCTCAACCTCTTCTTTCTTGACACCACGCAGCAACACACCGACGTTATCGCCTGCAATCCCCTTTTCGAGGATCTTGTTGAACATTTCAACACCCGTACAGGTGGTCTCCTGGGTGTCCTTCAGACCGATGATATGAACTTTATCACCGACGTTGACGGTCCCCTTCTCAATACGACCCGTGACCACGGTTCCGCGACCTTCAATGGAGAAGACGTCTTCGATCGCCATCATGAAGGGCTTGTCCTGCTCGCGGTCCGGCTG
>JAGQQG010000236.1 GCA_020426325.1 Planctomycetaceae bacterium
GTTCGATATGATTCACTTCATTCTGATTGGCGGCCGTGAGGATCACTCCGAGGGGAGTGCGGTCACCGTCCATGAGGACCATGGCGGTTGTCCCGTTGCCTTTGCGGCCGTAGCCCACGAAATCCCCCCTTTTTTCGCTCGACAGAAGGTTCCGTCGGCGATCAAGTGTTCCCAATCCATCTCACCCAATTCGTCAGTCAGTTCAATCAATCGAGCCCACACTTCCGTCAGCAGGCCCGACTCGGTCCACGCTCGCAGGCGCCGTCGGCAAGTGGACTCCGAGGGAGCCCAGTCTGGCAAATCTTTCCAACGGCCACCAATTCTGAGTAACCATAACAATGCTTCCAGCACCGCCCGAGGCGGCACGCTGGGACGCCCACCGGACTCCGACGGAGGCTCCCAGGGAAACAAGTCTTCGATGATAAACCATTGCTCGTCCGAGAGTTGCTTACGGTCATCCGTCCTGGACGCCACGTCAAACTGTCCCAATGAAGGGAAAGACGCAGGCGTCAACATGGGCATCGCCCTCCTTTCGGAAGGACCAGGAATGCAACTTGCGGACCATCTTCATCAGCAACCTACAGGTTTTGACGGAGACTCATGTGATCAAAGAGATGTGAATACCCTTCTTTGTGGACAATCTCATTTGCCGGATCAAATAGTGAGTATTGCTCTTTGGTGACGACAGTCGTCTGCATTTCAAAAGGTTTGACGCAAACCTGATGACGGGGATGTTCCGAGTCGTCGCCGACGCCCTCCGGTGAGCCCATCCAGAACACACAGGGATCCCGTTCTGGATCATACGGGTGCCTCCAGCCTGACGGTGGGCATTGTCGATAGGCGGGCTGACCGGTTGTCCCCTCAATCAGCAATGACACCCATTCTTGGGGAACAAGTTTTCCGAGGAATTCCTCTTCCGACTGAAGTTGCTCGAATTCCTGACGTTCCTCAGTCGTCAGCCGTTTCTTTTCTTCCAGACAATTCAGGCGATCAACTACTTGGTCCAGGTTCTCGATTCTTGCCCTTTCAACGAGATCAGGAATTTCAGGTTGAGTGATCAGCGTTGCCGCGAGCAGCGCTATCTCCGATGGTGCGCCAGTTGCCGAATGGCCGATGAGCAAACAGCGAAACTGACTTCGGTAACCATCCAGAATCTCCTCATGCAGCGGATGACCGACAAGAGCCTGATCCGCAAGATACATCAGGAGCTATTGTCAATTGTTGTGTTCTACGAATCTGGATTAGGCGGCGGATTCTTGCTGGAGGAGGCCGTCTTTGAAGGAACGTCCTTCGATGACGTGGAGGATTTGCTGGTGGCCTCGTAGGCGTCTCCAGCGTTTCTCTGCGGACTGGGCGAGTTTGAACATCATGGCCAGACTCGTTCGTCTGGTGCCGTTGCCTTTGGTCCGTTTGTGTCTTAAGCGAATCGTGGCGAAGGTGGACTCGATCGGATTCGTCGTTCGTAGGTGACACCACTGCTCTGCCGGGAAGTCGTAGAACGTGAGTAACACGTCCCGGTCTTTCTTGAGGCACTCACACGCGGCGTGATACTTCGCTTCGTATTTTTCCAGGAAGTGGTCGAAGGCCCGATTCGCATCGTCCCGTGTCTCGGCATTCCAGATCTCGTGCAGGTCGGACTTGGCTCGGGGTTGAACACTCTTGGGAAGTTTATTCAGTACATTGGCCGTCTTGTGAACCGTGCAGCGTTGCTCTTTGGTTTCGGGGGAGACTTTTCTCAGAGCCGCCCAAAAGCCTAATGCTCCGTCGGCGATGGCGAGCTTCGGTGAGATCTCCAGCCCTCGATGTTTGAGGTCAAGCAGCACATCACTCCAGCTTGACTCGCTTTCTCGATAGCCATCCTGAATGGCCAGGAGTTCTTTCTGGCCATCACGTGTGGCTCCCATCACCACGAGCATGCACTGCTTCTTGTTCGCATCATCTTCCAGGCGAACGTTGACATAGATGCCGTCAGCCCAGATGTAAACGTACTCCTTGCCGGTCAGGTCACGTTTGGTCCACTCCTCGTATTCCTGGCTCCAGGTCTCTTTGAGTTTGACGATCACATTCGCGCTGAGTCCCTTGGCTTGTTCACCCACAAGAGCCTGCAACGCTTCTGAGAAATCCCCTGTGGAAACTCCCTTGAGGTACAGCCAGGGGATGAGTTCCTCGATTGCTTTGGACTTCTTCAAATACGGCGGCAAGACACTCGGCGAGAAGACGACACGGTTCTCTTTGTCGGGTGACTTGTCGCGAACGCGAGGCTGCCTGACTTCGAGGGGACCGGCTCCGGTCAGGATCTCACGAGCCGGGAGTTTGCCGTTGCGAACGACCTGACGCCGTCCCTGATTATCCAGACGGCTGGCATGAGTCGCAATGAACTCATCGACCTCGGCATCGATCGCGGCCTGCAACATGCGCCTGGCTCCTTCTCGGACAATCTCATCAAGCGGGCTTCGTGATTCCAGGTTCGCTCGAAACGCGAGCACCTCCGGATCCACATTCTCACCAATCACAAGGTCGTCGACTGGTGCTTTGGCTGTCACTCTCGTACTCTGACTCATGGCGTACTCCGATGCCCACTTCGGGCGGCTGAAAGGTGATAGATTCAGCAGGATACGCCACCTCTTTCCATTTCAACAGAACACAACTTTTGAGAATATCTCGTTGAAGATTCAATACAGGCTGGTGTAAATCGTGACACTTTCCCACAAGACCGCAGGAATCACATAGCCAAGTTCAAAGAGAGATACGGAGAATTTCAAAGCAGCGTTCGGGAACTTGAGAATGAACTGAAAATTGCTGATCTTAGAGCGAAGGTTGACTCCGCAGACTTCTTGAATGACTCTGCAAGACAAGCAGGGCTTGAACTACAGGAGATCGAGAAAACCAAGCAGTCAGTAGAAAAGATCCTTGAATCACTTCGGGCAAAGACCATGGAGGGTGGTGTTGAAAGCAGTAGAAAAAAAAAAAAAAAACTACAATCAGTAATGCTGAACAAAAACAAAAGAAAATACCGGCGCGCCAAAAAAGGCAGGGTCACTAAGGTTTGCGTGCGCAGGTGTCAAAATGACACACACACACACACACACACACACACACACACACACACGGGGTTTGAAAACTGTAATTTTTGG
>JAGQQG010000237.1 GCA_020426325.1 Planctomycetaceae bacterium
CACTCTGCCCAATTGAACCGGGCCGGCGATGAATGCGCTTCGCTCCATGACTTGCCGGCTGACCAGCAAAGTTGTGCCGCCGCATCACCCCTGAGGTACCACGCCCCTTGGAAACACCAATTACGTCCACCCATTTCACATCGGCGAGAGAGTCAGCAAGAATCTCCTGACCAACCTCAAACCCATGCGAGCCATCACAGCAGCGGAACTCACGCACAAATTCTTTTGGCTCACACCCAGCCTTGGCAACAACCTCAGCACCCGCGGCCCGACGGGCCACCTGACGCCGACCACCAAGATCTGCAACATGACCACGCTCGGAACGGGACGCTTTCCCTCGAGCTCGATCGCTGAAACCCAACTGAACCGCGTCGTAACCATCGCAGGCCTGAGTCCGCACCTGCAACACAACACACGGGCCAGCCTCAATGACTGTCACAGGCACAATGACGCCACCGTCACCGTAAACCTGCGTCATTCCGACTTTTCTTCCAAGCAGACCGACAGACATAGCGAAACACCCGGGGCGAATAAACGCAAAGAGGAACAGACCGCCAGCCTTGACCTGCGGCCACACATCAACACCACGCCTACCAAAGACCGGAATCAGGCTGTCGCCATCGCCCGAATCTTGATATCCACACCAGCAGGCAACGACAGTTTATTCAAAGCATCAACCGTCTTGCCGGTGGGCTGAAGGATGTCGATCAGTCGCTTATGCGTCCGAATTTCGAACTGCTCACGTGACTTTTTGTCAATGTGAGGACTCCGAAGAACCGTGTAACGCTCAATCCGCGTCGGCAACGGAACCGGACCATGAACAATTGCCCCAGTACGCTTCGCAGTGTCAACGATTTCCGCTGCCGACTGATCCAGCACAGAATGATCATATGCTTCCATCCGAATTCGGATGCATTCTTCTCCTGCACCAGCCACCGCAAACCACCTTGAGGAAAGAGTTTATGCACTAAAAAGAGGACTCCCCAAACAACAGGGAATCGCGGATTCTAAAAATGGCCTGTCATTCTGTCAACGAATGACGATTCAGAAATCATCTACTTCGACAGAAGTCTCACCAAACTTCAACTACATCATCATCTCTGAGACGTTTGAAGGAGCAACTGCGTACCGACAAGGCTCCATGGAATAGGAAGCCCGTCCCTGAGAAAGACTGCGAATCTGGTTGGAATAACCAAACATTTCCACCAGCGGAGCTTCGCAGGACAGGACACACAGGTCTCCCCGCCTGTCCGAATTCACAATCACAGCACGCCGAGAACTCAAATCAGATTGAACGTTACCAAGAAACTCCTCCGGCGTCACAACCTCAAGCGACATGATTGGCTCAAGGATTGCCATTTTCCCCTCCGAGAGAATACGGCGGAACGCTTCAGCCGCTGCTTCCCGGATCGCAACCTCCGTAGATTCCCCATCTGTGTAAACCGCATCCAGCACAGTCAGCCGCAGACCCACCAACGGATTACCAAACCGCCCTCCCCCTTCAGCCTCTGACTGCAGGGATTCCAAAACCATGGGAATTGCCTGCCCAGGCATTGCATCCGAGCCAAGGCGGTGCCCGACCGAAATCCCTGCCAGAGTGTCATCCAACTCCTCGGCCAGAACCGTGAGGGAGAATCGCAGGGAGCTGGATGGCAACTGTCGGTGGAAATCGACGTGAACCTGCACTTTTCCTTCCAACTTCTCTCGATAGCTCACTCGCGGCTTGTGGAATCGCACGTTCAGATTGAAATCACGTTTCATCCGGTGGTGAATCACCTCCAGATGAAGCTCCCCCATCCCGCTGATGATCGTCTGCCCTGTCTCAGGATTGATTTTCACACGGAATGTCGGATCCTGACGCTCCAGACGCCGAAGCGTGTCTTCCATTTTTTTGCGGTCACCACTTGACTCCGGCTCGATCGCCACCGAAATCACAGTTTCGGGAAAGGTAATCTGTTCCAGCACAATCGGAGCCCCCGGATCACACAGCGTGTCCCCCGTTCCGGAATCCCGCGGACCGATAATCCCGCAAATATCACCAGCCCCCACCTGCTCGATTTTCTCACGGGAATCTGACTGAATGTGCCAGAGCTGCGTCACGAGCTCTTTTTTTCCCGTCCGCGGATTCACCATCCGGGAATTCCCCTTCAGGACGCCGGAATAGACCCGGGCGAAGTAGAGATCGCCATGCACATCCGCCTGGATCTTGAAGATCAATGCACAGGCGGGATCATCCTCAGATGGCCTTCGCAATTCCGTCTGCCCCTCTTTTTTCCCCGACGGGATAATCCCGCTGACCGGCGGTACATCCAGGGGACTGGGCAGATACCGGACGACCGCATCCAGAACCGGCTGCACGCCAATGTAGTTCAACGAGGAGCCGCAGAAGAGCGGTTGATATTCACCGCCAAGCGTTGCCTTGCGAATCGCGTTCCAGATGACTTCCTGGGGGATCTCCCCCTCTTCCATCAGCGCCACCATGAGATCTTCATCCACCATGGAGACGGCATCGAGCATCTCTGATCGCCACAACTCAGCGTCGTCGCGCAATTCCGCAGGAATGTCTTCCTCCCGAAAACTCCCGCCTTTGGACTCTTCGTCCCAGTACAGCGCCTTCATCTTCAACAGATCGATCACACCCTGAAATCCATTTTCATTGGAAGCCGGCCCTCGCCCAATGGGAATCTGCAGCGGAAGTGGCTTTCCATGAAGCCGGTCGCGGATCTGATCCAGCACGCGTTCAAACCCGGCTCCGATGCGATCCATCTTGTTAATAAAGCAAATTCGCGGCACACGATAGCGATCCGCCTGCCGCCAGACGGTTTCACTCTGCGCCTCAACACCTTCCATCGCGCTGAAGACAACAACCGCTCCGTCCAGCACACGCAGGCTGCGTTCCACCTCAGCAGTGAAATCCACGTGGCCGGGCGTATCAATGATGTTGACGGTATGGTCGAGCCAGCTGCAGGTGACGGCTGCAGAATAGATCGTGATTCCTCGCTCTGCCTCTTCCGGATCAAAATCGGTCTGCGTGGTCCCGTCGTCCACATCCCCCATTCGGTGAGACGCACCCGCATAGTAG
>JAGQQG010000238.1 GCA_020426325.1 Planctomycetaceae bacterium
GTCGCCTCAACGCACTCATTCGGAAAATTCGACCCGCCGGATTGGCTGTGATCGGAATCGTCCATTCTCATCCTGGTCACTTCCGCCGCCCCAGCGGTGGAGATCTTGTCTTTCTGCAGAAGATCTTTGCGAATCCCAAGAACGCCAGCCACGGAAATTTCCTGTTCCCCATCGTCGCGGACGGACAATTCTTTCCGTATGTCATCGACACGGTCGACGTTGATCACTTCCGTTCCGCTGACCTGATGATCGTTTGAACTCATTCACCCTGAAATTAAGATCGAAATCAATCCAATGGATTTTTCACGAATTCAATCCGTGATCGACATCCCTGTCCTTCAATCAAAGACCGTGACAATCTTCGGGGCCGGAGGATCGGCGGGTCTGATCCAAGATCTCACGCGTTCGGGAATTCGGTCCTGGAAGCTGGTGGATCCGGACAGAGTCGGTGTCGAAAACATGTCCCGCCAGGATCATGATCCTGGGGATGTGGGCCGGTTTAAGGTTGACGCCGTTCGCGACAAAATCTTGGGCCTGAATCCTGGTGCTGACGTGAGAACGATTCGCCAAGACTGCACCTCGATGACGGATGCCGAGGCACGAGACGAATTCCCGAACACCGATCTGTTTATCGCGGCCACCGATAACCATCAGTGCCAGGCCTTCGTTAATCGCCTGTCTCTGATCCACACCGTTTCTGCAGTGTTCATTGGGCTATATCCACAGGCCCTCGGGGGTGAAGTGGTTTGGACGGACCCCGCTCGGCTGGATTGTTGCTATCGATGTCTCTGCCCTAGCCGATATCAGGCCCACGAGTTGGCCAAGGTCACCGGTCAGTCTCTGGATCCAACAAGCATGGGAGCCGACATCTGCGGGATCCGGATCCTGGATGCCATCGCCGTTCAGATCGTCATTGGGCTCCTCACGCAAGGTTCTGAGAATCGAATGGGACGATTGATTCCGCAACTCGACGATCGTCAATTCATCCAAGTTACTCTCAGCCCTGATTTTCAGATCAACGGACGAGACATCGTGAGGGAACGACTCGGAGTCGCTCCCGGGAATCCCGGCTATTTCTCCTGCAATTCGGTCGCATTGGCGGATCCTGACCAGGGCCAACTCCCTTGTGAAGATTGCCGCAATTTTCGCCAGCATCAGTTCTTTCAGGTTGATGGAAAGTGGCGAAGGTTTACGAGCCCAGAATCCAGATCGACTCATCCAATCAATTCTGAATCTCAAGACTAAACCTCAACCAAGCAAACTCGTCTGGGTTGAGGTTTGAATTTTGGAGAAAAGCCTGAGATTTCCCTGTGAAAAACGTACCATTGGGATCAACCACGAAACCATGGGCGTCAACGACAAGGAGGATCTCAGGTGAAACGGAATGTCGCGAAGAAAGTGGCTCGTCGCAAGCGTCGGATCTTAAAAAAGCTACAGACCGCTCGAGACCGGCGATTTCTCAGGGGGATGGACCCGACGCCGGTGATCGGATCGAATGCCATTCGCTATGAACTTTCCGAACGCAGTCACGCCATCTGTCACGGCGGGGTTGGACTGATGCTGAAGCTGGCACGATCCACGGGACTCGTCGAAGAGATTGACCGCCGGTTGCACTTGCTGAAAGTGCATGCTCCGTATCAGGAGTCGGATCATGTCATGGCCCATGTCCTCAACATGTGCTGCCAGGGGACACGGCTGGAACACTTCGAGCTGTTGAGAAACAACGAAGCGTTCCTGGACGCCATCGGTGCGGATTCGTTTCCTGATCCGACCACGGCGGGAGACTTCTGTCGACGCCTTTCGGAGGGGGATCTCGATTCGCTGTCAACAGCCATTCACCTGACTCGATTCCATGTGTGGCGTCGGCAGCCAGCCTCTTTCTTCAACGAAGCGACGATTGATGTCGACGGAGTGATTGTCGGCACCCGTGGTCAATGCAAGCACGGGATGGACATCTCGTACAACGGAGTCTGGGGATATCACCCGTTGCTGGTGAGCTTGGCCAACACGAAGGAAGTTCTGGCCATCGTCAATCGCCCCGGCAATGTTCACAGTGCGGATGACGCAGCGCGACAACTCGACAAAGCCATCGATGTTTGCTCGATCGCCGGGTTTCGAAAGATCCGTCTACGCGGCGACTGCAAGTTCTCTCAGACCGAACATCTGGACCGCTGGCATGCCCAGGGCGTGACGTTCAACTTTGGCTACGAAGCCCGTTCGAATCTCATCGAAATGGCCGACAATCTGCCGGAATCCGCCTGGAAACCTCTGAAGCGGTCTCGGCGAATGGTCCAGACGAAAGAGCGGGCCAAGCCTGAAAACGTCAAGCGAAAGATCATTCACCAACGGGGCTACGTGCATCTGGAACTCGAACACGAAGAGGTGGCCGAATTCGAATACCAGCCGACCGCCTGTCACCGTGGTTACCGGATGGTGGTCGTTCGCAAGAACATCACCAAGGAGCAGGGCGAACAGGCGCTCTTCGATGAGATCCGTTACTTCTTCTACATCAGCAACGACGACGAGTCCGTAACTGCTGAGCAGATTGTGTTCAGCTGCAACCAACGCTGTGACCAGGAGAATCTGATTGCCCAACTCAAGAGTGGCGTCCGCTCGCTCTGTGCCCCCAGCGACAACCTAATTAGCAACGGAGCATACATGCTGATGACGTCCTTGGCTTGGACCCTCAAAGCCTGGGCAGCGCTCCTGCTGCCGATCACTCCACGTCATCGTGAAAAACACGAACGCGAACAACAGCGTCTGCTGACAATGGAGTTCCGGACATTCCTCGACCAGATGATCCACATCCCCTGCCAGATCGTGCAGCATGCGCGGACCGTCACCTGGCGGCTGCTGAACTGGACCGACTTCACTCCCGCCTTCTTCCGTCTGTACGATTCCCTGCAAATCTAACGGTCAGCCGTTGAACGGGAGACCGTTCGACATAAGAGCGATGGCTCCGGATGGCCACAGCAACCCG
>JAGQQG010000239.1 GCA_020426325.1 Planctomycetaceae bacterium
CGCATATACACACTGCCATTTCCTTGCGCAGTGTTGCTTAAAAAACGATCTGCTGGACCCCAGTTCGAGGAGAGATTCCTCTTTGCAAGAGATTTTCATGTTATGGCATGGTTGAAAATCCCTTAACAATAACTTAACGTGAATCTGCGTCCGCTGTATTCACTTGGCGATCACCGCATTCTGCGGTTCTTTCGTATCCTGCTTCATCTCTATTCTCAGAGGAGGGTTACGGTATGCGAGCTTCACGTCTTCGCGGATTTACTTTGATCGAGCTGCTGGTTGTTATCGCAATCATTGCCATCTTGATCGCACTGCTGTTGCCGGCAGTTCAGCAGGCGCGAGAGGCCGCTCGGCGGACTCAGTGCAAGAACAATCTCAAGCAATTGGGAATTGCCCTGCACAACTACCATGATGTGTTCGGTTCGTTTATGCCGGGGATTGTGTCGCGTGTCGACCAAAATGGTGCATCGGGAGCCCCCTGTCCGGACCTGACGTCATCCGAAGCGGGATGTTTCGCCTGGGGAACGTTTCTGCTGCCCTACATCGAGCAGGCAAATCTTTACAACGTCCTCGACCCAGGGAATAACTTTCTGGAGACTGTGGCTGCGACCCCCGAAGGACTGACCGCCCTGAAGACCCCGCTGCCGAGTTTCCGCTGTCCGTCGGACCCTGGTCCGCCGACTAATACCTATGACAATAATACCCCCGGGACCCCGCTGACAGCGATCCCACCCGCCCCGAGCCTTTATTCACGGTTCATCACGGACGGTACAAACAAGATTGACATTGCCACTTCAAACTACGTCGTGGTGGCCAATGCCGGGGACAGCACCACGCCGGGAATCTGTCCCACACAGTATGGCCCCCCGCTGGGACTCGCGTCTCAGAATTCGCGGGTCAAAATTCGCGACATCACCGACGGCACGAGTAACACGTTTGCCATCGGTGAGCGAGCCTGGAAGTTCAACGATCTGCTCGCTGGTGCTGGCGTCATTTACGGCGTCAGCGCAGATCCACTGACAAACATCGATCCGGGTTCCAGCTGGAATATTAAGAGTGCCTTTACGAACGTGGCGGGCATCACTTACGACGGGCTGAACTGGAGTCAGAATAATCGCCAGCATGCCGCGCGTGCCTTCAGCAGTACGCACGAAGGTGGTGGACACTTCCTGTTCTGTGACGGCTCTGTTCACTTCATCAGTGAGAATATCAGCGCCCGCAAGGGGACGGTGAGTGCGGCGGGTTACCCGGCCGACATTGTCACCAACACCTATGGCCGGCTTGCAGTCCGAAGCGACGGCCTCGTGACGGGAGAGTTCTAGTCTCCTGACGGTCATGAAGTGATCGACGATTGACCTCGGCGTGTTGCGGACATTTTTGCCCGCAACACGCCGGGAATTTGAAATTGCTTGGGAGTATGCACACCCAGAGGGTCGTGATTGCTCACAAAAGAGGATTGCAAGCCCGCAGAGGCCTTTCCTCCGTCGTCGATTTCATGGCGAGCAGGGAAGCCAGTATTTCATCGCGCCACCAGTCGTGATTTGTTCTGACAGTGGCAGGAAACTCATAGAAGCTTGAACAGGAGTATGTGACGGGCATGACAGCGAGAATCAGAGTGGCAGTGATGGCTGTCGCAACGGTTGTTTTTTGCTTTGGATGTGGCAGAACCGATCTGCCGGAACTCGCGGAGGTCGAAGGTACCGTCACGCTCGACGGACAGCCCCTCGAAGGGGTCCTGGTCTCGTTCTACCCCGCTGATGAAGCTCGGCCCGGAACAGGGGTGACTGACGCTGAGGGACACTATGAGTTGGAGTACCTGTATGGTGAAGAAGGGACGAAGGTCGGTCAGAGCCGCGTCGAAGTGACCACGATTTGGCCAGATGGAGAACCGAATCCTGGCGAAGTCGATCGGGTGCCTGCACAGTATCAGGGAAGAAATTCGATCCTGTCTTTCAATGTCCAACCTGATGACAATGTCTTTGATATCCCGATGGAATCAGGAGGGGCCAACGGGGGTCAGAATTAATCCGATGCCGGGTCTGTTCTTCTCATACCGCTTCGTTCTCAAATGCCCCGACGCTTTTCGACATGCTGACAATCCAAGACACTCTCAACCTTGTTAGAAGCTTTTCATTCACGGCATTGATCGTGGGGGTGTGCTGTGGATGTGGGTCGAAGTCGATCCCGGATGCCAGCAAGGGCGGGATCACGTCTGACGACCCAGGCGTGGGCGCACTGGAGGCCTATGGTGCATCGATCCGGGCGATCGGCCCAGAGCGGACAGTCGTTGGCGTGACGCTGAGCGGTGAGAACATCACAGACGACCAGTTGGTGTATCTCCTGAAGTTGCCGAATCTGACCGAACTGCAGCTGTTCAGAACCAATGTGTCTGACAAAGGGGTGGAGACACTCTCCGGACTGACCGGTCTGACGATTCTAAACCTCAGCGAAACCCAGGTGACCGATGAGGGATTGAAGCACCTCAGCGGGTTGTCCAGCCTGGAGGCGCTCGAACTGAGCGGCACAGACATCACGGATGACGGTTTGGCACATATCGCGGGGTTGACCTCGCTTTCCAAATTGAAACTGGAAGGAACAAAAATCACAGACGCCGGACTGGCACATCTCAGTGGCCTCACAGCTCTCCGCGAGCTCAATTTGCGGGAGACAGAGATCACGGACGCTGGAATGGTCCACCTGGAAGGGCTGATCAACCTGGAAAACCTCAATCTGCGATCAACACAAGTGGGCGACGAGGGACTCTCGCATATTGTCGAGATGACAAAGCTGAAGGATCTCGACCTGGAAGGGACGCTGGTGACCGAC
>JAGQQG010000023.1 GCA_020426325.1 Planctomycetaceae bacterium
CCCGTAGATCACTCCAAAGTTGACCGCCTTGGCGACTCGTCGCATGTCGCTGTCGACATCTTCCGCAGAAACACCATAGACCTGTGAGGCAACTGAACGATGGATGTCCTCACCCTCACGAAAGGCATGCTGAAGGGCAGGATCCTGACAAAAGTGGGCGAGAATCCGGAGTTCGATCTGCGAATAGTCCATGCAGACGAGTTGCCAGTCGTCGGAGCCTGAAGCGTCAGCGCCGTGTCCCACTGAGTCAACTCGATCTCTCCCTCCTGACGGTCGAGGCTCTGATGAGGCGATGAACGCGCGGCGAATCTGTCGGCCTTCTTCAGTGCGAATCGGGATGTTCTGCAGATTCGGGTCGCTCGATGCGAGACGACCGGTTGCGGCGGATGTCTGACTGAAGGACGTATGAATCCGCCCGGTCTCCGGATTGACCATCGTCGGCAGTGCGTCGAGGTACGTGCCCTTCAACTTGGTAAGTTGGCGGTGCTCCATGATCTTCGCCGGCAGAGGATGTTCGGCTGCGAGGCGAGTCAGCACCTCCTCGTTCGTCGATGCGCCCGTCTTCGTGCGTTTGATGACCGGCAGCCCCAGTTCCTCAAACAGAACCTTTGCAAGTTGTTTGGGGGAATTCAGATTGAACTCATGTCCGGCAGCGTCGTAGATCTCGTGCATCAGGGCATCAAGCCGTCCGGAAAAGCTGTCACTCTGACGCTTGAGCTCTTCGACATCGACTGTGATGCCGTTGAACTCCATGTCGGCGAGCACACTGATCAGCGGGCGTTCGAGGTCCCAATAGAGATCAAAGAGGTTCTCGCTTTTGAGTTCGTCGGTGATGATGTCGGCCACCTGCCAGGTGATGTCTGCGTCTTCGCTGGCGTACTCCGCTGCCCGGTCGACCTCGACCTCGAACATCTTGAGTTGCTTCTGCCCTTTACCGATGAGTTCGCTGATCGGGATCATCTTGCGAGAAAGGTAACGCTTGGCCAGATCGTCGAGGCTGTGTCCGCGCGCGCCAGCGTCGAGCAGGTAGTCGCCGATCATGGGGTCCATCCCCACGCCTTCAAGCATTACACCGGCCCGCCGAAGAACGAGCATGTCGTACTTGATGTTCTGGTTGACGATCTCGCGGTTCGGGTCTTCGAGAAACGGTCGCAAAGCTTCGAGGACCGTCTCATGGTCAAGCTTAGGGGTGCCTCGCGGGGCATCCACGGGAATGTAGTATCCGTGGTGAGCTTCCCAACAGAAGGCCCAGCCGACGATGTCAGCGAGTAACGGGTTCTGACTCGTCGTCTCAAGGTCGACACAGAATGACTGTTGTTCGGCCAGTTCTTTAACGAAATCTGCGAAGGCGCTTTCCGTGTCGATCGTCGTCCATTCTCGTTCGGTATCGCGGGCATCTTTGACTTTTGAGGACGATAAATCAGTCCGCATGGCATCGGCATAACGACGGAATCCGAAATCCTCGAAGAGTTCCAGAAGTTGCTGACGGTTCGGCGCACTGACCCTGGCCGTCTCCCAGTCATAGTCGAGGTCGAGATCCGTTCTCAGGGTGACGAGATCGCGGCTCATGCGAGCCTGATCGGCGTAAACCTTGAGATTCTCTGCGAGCTTCTTCCCCGGTGCTTCGTCGGCGTGGGCGAGAATGTTGTCGAGCGAGCCGAACTTCTCGATGAGGGCGGAGGCCTTCTTCGGCCCAACGAGCGGCACTCCCGGCACGTTGTCAACTGAGTCGCCGACGAGGGATTGAAAGTCGATCACCTGTTCGGGCGTGATGCCCCACTCCTTTAACAGATGCTCTTCATCAAGGACCTCGCGTTTACGAATGTTGTACATCTTCACCCGGGGACCGATGAGCTGGCGAAGGTCCTTGTCATTGCTGACGATGCGGACGTCCATGCCATCGGCTGCTGCGCGAGTGGCGAGCGTTGCGATGACGTCATCCGCCTCCCAGCCGGGAGCCTGGATGATCGGAATGTTGTACCCTTGAATGACGTCGAAGATCATGTTGATCTGCGGTCGCAGGTCGTCTGGCATTTCCTCGCGATGAGCTTTGTACTGATCGTAAATGGCAACCCGTTCCTGCTCCTCGCTCGACTCCATCGCACAGATGAGATGGGTGGGCTGCATCTCCTTGATCAAGTATTCGAGATCTCCCGTGAAGCCGTAGACTGCATTCGTCGGCTGCCCCCGCGTTCCCGTCATGGGCTGACGGATGGCGTAGTATACCTGAAAAATGAGCGAGAACGTGTCGACGAGGTAAAGCATGGGGAGTTGAATAGTTGACTGGATGATTAGATGATTGGCATTGTGCGGAACATCGTTCTCTGGCCATCCGAGGTACTTTGAGGGATATCCGCCAGAGAATCCAGAGGGCGGCAGCGCCTTTTGCTATTCATCGAATCATCCAATCAACTGGTCAACCAAACAATGCACCTTGGACTCATCAACTCGGCGTGGGAACAAGCGGGACGTGACACGGCGTGGGGGATCGCAAAAACCGCGGAGATCGGATTTGACACGATCGACATATTCACCGACCCGTTGTCGATCGACGAGGCCGAGCGGCGGTTGATCAAGACCGAATGCGACAGTCATGGTTTGCCGGTCGTTTCTGTCTGTTGTGTGGCAGTCGGACTGATCGATTTCAACCCGAGTGTTCAGGAGTTTCACATCGAGAGGACACGAGCGTTCCTCGACCTTGTGAAGGAGTTCGAAGCGAAGAACCTGTTGCTGGTCTTGGGGGAGTACATCTGGAACCGGGAGGTCATTCCGCCCGAAGTTCAATGGCAGACCGCTGTCGAGAACTGTCGACGACTGGCGGACTACGCGGCTTCGCTCGGCGTCGAGATCGCATTGGAACTGGAACCGTTCCCATTGTCGTTGCTGAACAACGTCGAACGAATGACGGCATTTATTGACGACGTGGACCATGAGGCACTGCGGGCCAATATTGACGTGTCTCATCTCTTATTGGCGGGTGTTGCGCCCGAGGAGCTGCGTCTCCTCAAGGACAAGGCGATCCACGTCCACATCTCGGATTGTGATGGCAAAGTTCATGGTGACCTGCCACCCGGCAGGGGTGTTGTCGAGTTCGGTCCCTATCTGGACGAGATTCGTGAACTGCAGATCGATGGTGCGATTTCGATCGAACTTGAGTACTCGCCAGAACCTGACCGCATCGAAGAATGGGTCCGCGAAGCTTACGACTCGACGGCCAAGCTGATGGCTGAGTACGGTCTGCGATAGTTCGAGTGCTCGTTGGATGGTTGCTGCTTCGGTGACCCGTTTTGAGCCCGACGCAAACGATAACCGCCAGTTGCTGCCTAGAGAGGCGTTGAGTGAATGCTCGCTGAGTGCGGTTGTAGGGGAGCGATTTTCCGACTTGGGCGGGTTATGCCGTTGTGATGTTTCTATCAAACATCCGACCGCAGCACCGATCGTGAGATTACCTCTTCCTCAACGCAGGGGGTGTATATTTTTTTACTGGAACAGTCTGCGCAGTCAGCAGCGTCCAGCACCCTCAAGATCTTCAATTGCGTGTCGTTGTCAGGCGATCGCGGTCGTACGCGAACCGGTAACGGTCACCCAGAAGGACGAAGTGCGCGCGAAAGACCGCATCCGCGCGACTGACAATTCATGGCCTACGTGCTTTTTCTCCTGGCGAACTTCGCACTGTTTGTGCGACCAAGTGAGCTTTCGCCGATGCTGGAAGGGGTGCAACTCTATCTGTTTCTGATCATCGGTGCGGTCATCTGTGCTGCCCGACCGCTTCAGAATCAGTTGGCACGGAAGGTCTTCATTCAGCAGCCGATCAATCTGTGCGTCGTCGGCGTGCTCGTGGGCGTCGCGATGTCGCACCTGAGCCTGATGTATCTGTATGGCTTACGGACAGGCGTGATTGCGATGTCCAAAACCGTGGTGTACTACCTGCTGCTCGTGGCTTTGGTGAACACGCCTCAACGACTGAGACGATTCTTGATGTGCACGGCGATCTCCGCGTCGGTGATGATTGCCTTCAGCGTGAAGGATTACTTTCAATTCGTGGGAACGTGGGATGGAAATCCCGAGCTCTACTCTGCCATGCTTCACGATGGGGACCTGCCTCCAGGGGAAGAGAAGATCCTGAGACACGTCGTCGAACTGAACATGAACGACACAACGGACACAAATCAGCACGTGTACGTTTTCCGCATGAGAGGATTGGGGATCTTCAATGACCCTAACGACGTGGCCATTCTGATCGTCGTCGTCTCATTGATCTGTCACTTTTTCCTCACGGACAAGGCTTTGGGACCAGTCCGCCATGTCTGGTGGATTCCGCTGGGCCTGATGGTCATCGCTATGTATTGCACGCAGTCTCGCGGCGGAATTCTGGCGACCGGAGTGGCCGGGACCGTGTGGCTTGCGACCAAGTACGGAGGACGTGTCGCGATCGGCCTCGGTGCCCTGATTGTCATGATGCTCCCTTTGGCTGCAGGACGAATCGGAGACATCGCCCTTTCGTCCGGGACCGGTCAGTCACGAATTCAATTGTGGGGTGATGGCCTGGCGGAACTTGTCTCGCCTCGCATCCTGTTTGGCGTCGGAGAGGGAATGTACCAGGAGTATGCCCGACTCGTCGCTCACAACTCGTACGTTCACGCATTCGTGGAAATGGGCATCTTCGGAGGGACGTTCTTCTTCGGATGCCTGTTCTTCCCCGCTTATGCGTTCTTCCGCATGCATCGTGACAAGGTCTACATTCAGGATGAAGACCTCCGTCGTTTACGTCCCTACATGACGGCCATCCTGGCCAGTTGGTGCATGGGACTCTGCTCGTTGTCTCGGTGTTATGTCGAGTCGACCTACATGATCATCGGCGTGTCGGCCGCCTACATCAACCTGGCCGGTTTCTACCAGTGGCGGCCCCGGCCCATTCTCATGTTCAACCGGTTTACCGTCGAACGCTGGCTGTTGTGCAGTGCCTGTTTGTTCGTCGGTTGTTTTGTCTTCGTCCGAATTTTTGCACGCTACAGCGGATGATGAGCGTGATTGCAACTCATCTCAGACGACTTTAATGCAAGGACGTGCAACGATGACCAATGGATTCTCTGAAGCAGGATTCACTCTTCACGTGAAATCACAAACGCTGTGACTGTTAAGATCAATGTTCTGGCTGGATGGCTGACGCAGGTGACCGTGATGGTCATCGGCTTCTTCCTGATGCCGTACATCCTGCGTACCATTGGGGATCAACCATATGGAACCTGGGTCTTCGTTAATGCGCTCGTCGGTTATACGGGTCTGCTTTACCTCGGCTTCGGTGACACGATTGCAAGGTATGTCTCGAAGCATCACGCTCGTGAAGAGTGGGACAAGCTGAACGAGGTCGTGAGCGGCATCTGTGCTGCGTACTGTGTGAGCGGCGTGATTGCGATCATGGCGTCAGTCGTCGTTGCCCTGCTCGTACCCTGGATCGGTAATTGGGAAGGCTCCTCACTTCGCGAGGTGCAGGGAGTCGTTCTCATCCTGGGAGTCAACGCGGCCGTTTCGATCATCGGTAGCACAAACGGCGGAGTCTTGTACGGGATTCAGCGATTTGACGTTGAGAAGGGAATCCTCGTCATTGGCCTGTTCGTCAAGTTGGGTCTGACCCTGTACTTCCTGTCAAACGAGTGGCCGCTGATCACGCTTGCATTGATTTTTGCAGCTCACACGACTCTCGAACAGGTGCTGTATTACGTATGTGCCCGCTGGCTGGTGCCGACACTCCGGGTCCAATGGCGGCTGGTAACTTGGGCAGCCATCAAGGATTCCTATGGCTTCGCACTGTTCAGCAGCATGGGGCTGATCGCGGCGAAACTGATCTATGATACCGATTACATCGTAATCGGACTGGCTTTAGGGCAGGCCGCCATCGTCCCCTACGCGATCGGATCACGGCTGTCAGAGATGATCCGGCGCCCGATCCTGCAGATCGGTGAAGTGTTCCTGCCGCGTGCATCCGAATTGCATGCACAATCAAGTCACGACATCCTGCGGTCGCTCTCCGCGCGAGGCATGGGAGTCGCGTTCCTCCTGAGTGCAGGGTTACTGATCGGGGGGACCTACTTCGGCCAGATGTTGATCAATCTCTGGATGGGACCGGACTACCCCGAAAGCCGGGCGATTTTTTTGATGTTGATCGGATCACAAGTTGTCGCATCCCCCATCGGCATTCTGCACATGGTGCTTCTGGGCACGGGTGATGTCCGTTTCCCATCGATGATTCGACTGGGACAGGCAGTGATGAACTTCGCACTCTCACTGATTCTGGTTCAATGGTACGGCATCTATGGCGTCGCCGTGGGAACGTTGATTCCCATCTTACTGATGGACCTCGGGGTCTTGCTCCCGTACGGACTGCGCCGTCTCGAAATGCCATTGGGTTGGTTCCTGCGGATAGGACTCGCACCACACTTATTGCCGCTGGGAGCTTTGTGGGCCTACTCACATAGCATCTCGATGCTGACGCTTCCTGAGACCTGGCCCGTTTTCCTAGCAGTGACAACAGGAGGCGGGGTGATCCTGCTGCTGACGGCTGGGGCAGTCTGGTATTTCACGCAACGTCTGGCGGTGACCCCCGCAGTCGTTGACTGAATTTAAGAACGTCTTGATGTCATCCTCATGACGTTTCTGAGAGGCATTTTCACTCTCCAACACGAAAACCGAGATGAGCACAACTCTTGATCATCACACCGGGCAGCATTTAACTGACCAGGTGGAACACGCTGTCAAGCGCATCGGCGTCTGCCACGTGAGTATGCACCTGGCAACGGGTGGTCTCGAACGGTTGCTAGTCGAGTTCAGTCGGCTTAATGACACCTCACGGTTTTGTCCTCAGTTCGTCGCCATGAGTGACCTGGGTCAACCGGCCGACGAAATTCGTGGGTATGGCTGCGAGGCAAACTCGTTGCGGTTCGGTCAGGTTGGCAAACTCACCCTGTTGCGGAATTTGGCACGCCGGCTGCGAGAGGACGACATCCGGATTGTGCACACACACAACACGTATGCTCACTTTTACGGGACGCTGGCGGCTCGATGGGCGGGAGTGCCGGTCGTGATCAACACGCAGCACGGCCGCGGTTGCGGTCCAACTTGGAAACATCGCCTGCAATCTCGGATCGCCAATCGCTGGACGCAGCAGGTCGTCGCAGTTTCGGACGACGCTTTGGACCTCTGTCGCCGTGACGATCCGCGAGCCGCTTCTCGAATGATGCGCATCTGGAACGGAATCAATGTGACCCGCTTTGCCTATCGGGAACGTCCCGTCACCAATGGACCGCCTGTTGCCATCTCGGTCGCACGGCTTTCTCCAGAGAAAGACTTTCCGACACTGTTGAATGCGGTTGCAGAGGTTGTGAAAGAAGTGCCGGACTTTCGTCTGCAACTCGTCGGTGACGGCATCGAACGAGGAAAACTTGAGAAGCAGTCAAGCGAATTGAACCTTAAGAACCATGTTGAGTTCCTGGGTGAACGATCGGACGTGCCGGCTCTGCTTGATCGGGCCGGTTTTTTCGTCTCGTCGTCCAGGACTGAAGGCATCTCACTCACATTGCTGGAGGCATCCGCAGTCGGGTTGCCGATCGTCACGACAGCTGTCGGCGGGAACCCGGAGATCGTCGAGGAGGGACAGACCGGTCGCCTCGTTCCGTCAGAAAACCCCAAAGCCCTTGCGACCGCGATCATCGACATGTGTCACAACCGTTCGCAGTGGCCCGAAATGGGCAGGCTTGGCCGACATCGTGTTGAGACGGCCTTCGAAATCGGTCGCATGGTCCGCGAGTATGAGCAGTTGTACGACCAACTTCTTTTGGAACAGACCGGACAGTAGTCCGGCTGTACTTTTGAATATCAATGCCAGACACACCCTCAAGAATTCGAGTCGCCCTGCTGGGCTGCGGACAGATTGCTGACGCCCATCTCCAGGAAATTCGCAAGATCGACTTCGCAGAGTTGGTGGCGGTGTGCGATGTGCATCAGGATCTGGCCGATCAGGCCGCTGCACGGTTTGAGGTGCCGCATGCCTTCACCGACATGCAGCGGATGTTGTCGGCAACGTCGCCGGATGTTGTCCACGTGACGACTCCCGCCCACACGCACTGCTCGCTGGCAACGCAACTGCTCGAGTCGGGTGTTCATGTCTACGTCGAGAAGCCGTTCACAGTCGATGTGCCAGAGGCGGAACGAGTACTGCTGGTCGTCAAGAAGACGGGAAAATCCCTCTGTCTGGGACACGACCAACTATTTGATCCCATCTGGCTCCGGTGCCGCAAGCTCGTGGACGACGGAGTCATTGGTGAGGTCAGTCATGTCGAGTCGGTGCTCGGGTATCCGCTCAGCGGTCAGTTTGGACGACAAGTCACCGGCGACCCAAACCATTGGGTGCGACAACTCCCGGGTGGGTTGTTTCAGAACACAATCTCACATCCCCTGTATCGAATCACCGAGTTTCTGACGGATATCCAGCCGCGTGTTGACGCTCACTGGTATGCGAGCGGCAATGCGACGTTTCCGACAGAGATGGTCGCCCATCTCCGGGGCAAGACCGTCACGGGATCACTGTTCTTTTCGACACGGATTCAGCACCAGCGGATCTCCCGAGTGTACGGACCACGCGGTGGTTTGGAAGTGGATCACGACGGGCAGACGATTCGTTTCATTCGACAAAGCACGCTGCCGGGAGCATTCGGAAAACTCGAGATCCCCTGGCGACACTGGCGGGAAGGAGCTCGCAATCTACGTCAGAATCTCTGGCGGTTTCTGAAGAGCGACATCCACTACTTCGCCGGTATGCGAACGCTGTTCGAGCTGTACTACCGATCGATTCTCGATGGCACGCCACCGCCGATTGCTTACGAGGAAATGTTGCGAGTCACCCGGCTGATGGACGTCATGTTCCGTCATTGTCGCGTGCGCACAGGAGCCAAGCGACTAGCCGCACTCTCGAGTGCGTCACCTCGAATGGCCGATTGGAAGGCCAACTGCATGGCAGAGGTGGAAGAAGAGGAGTCGGTCTCATGAGTGTACTGGTGACGGGAGCAACGGGGTTTCTTGGTCAGCGTCTGGTACGACTTCTGCGTGAAGACGGCGTGCAAGTCCGCTGTCTGGTCCGCCCTTCGAGTGATCTCCAATCGTTGCGGCAGTCCGTGGGTGAGGTCCTTTGGAACGGTGTTGATGTTGTGTCGACCGAACTGATGGACAGTGACCGCTGCCGCGACGCGATGATGGGGTGCAGCATCGTCTATCACGTGGCTGCCGGACTGAGTGGGAGCACGTCGACGCTGTTTCTGAGTTCAGTCGTTCCAACACGCGGCCTGCTGCGAGCGGCTTCCGAAGCGGGAGTGCAACGGTTTGTGCTCGTGAGTTCGCTCGGAGTGTATGGCACACAAGCGATGCAATCCGGGTCAATCCTTGATGAACGATCACCTGTCGATCCGCATCCGCATCTTCGCGATCCCTACACCTACAGCAAGCTGATGCAGGAGCGTGCTGCTTGGGAAGTGCAGCAGGAGACAGGGTTGCCACTAGTCATCGTCAGGCCCGGTGTGATCATCGGTCCAGGTCGAGGAGTGCTCAGTGCTCGTGTCGGACTTCAGCTTGGACCGCTAATGGTACGCATGGGTGGGACACAACATCTTCCTTATATCTATGTCGACAACTGTGCGGCTGCAGTCCGGCAGGCCGGTTTGGCTGAAGGCGTTGATGGAGAGGTGTTCAACGCGATTGACGATGATCTGCCGACGGCGAAAGAGTTGCTTCGCATGTGTCGGCGTGCTGGTCATCGGGTGAAGTCAGTCTGGATTCCTCGGCCACTCATTCAACCCATGGCTGCGACATACGACTGGTATCACCGCTGGTCACGCGGACAACTTCCCGGAGTGCTCACTCCGTATCGCACTGCCAGCATCTGGAAACCCTTGAAGTACACAAACCAGAAGGCGAAATCCCAGTTGGGATGGCAGCCCTCTATCTCATTCGACGAGGCATTTCATCGCTCGCTTCCCTCTCACGGAGCGGATGCCTAGGCGATGAACATCCTGTTTCTCAGCACCGTGTTTCCCGATGATGCAGAGCCATCACGGGGAACGTACAACCTCGAGTTGTGCCGGGCGCTGGCAGAGGATCATGACGTCCGAGTCGTCTCACCACGAGGCTGGACAGAAGCATTGCCGCGGACGTTCACGGGGCGGAAGTATCACTCTGAGAAAGTTCTTCGAGACACCAACATCAGGGCAGCCTATCCGACCTATTGGTATCCACCAAGATTTTGCCGCGAGCAATATGGTGACTTCCTGTGGAGGTCATCACGTCGGGCGGTCAGGGAACTCTGCTGTGATGCTACACCGGACGCGGTGTTGAGTTACTGGGCACATCCCGATGGCGAAGCGGGGCTTCACGCGGCCCGAGCGCATGGTGTGCCGAGTGCGGTGATTGTGGGCGGATCAGATGTGCTGCTGTTGCCCAGGTGTCCGAATCGAGGCGAACGAGTCCGACGTGTGCTGACGGAATCGGATGCCGTCATCACTGTGAGTGACGGGCTGCGCGAGAAGGTGATTCAACTGGGAGTTGACGCAGGGCAGGTTCACACCGTCATACAGGGGATCAACACGAAACAGTTCCATAACACTGACCGCGCCGCAGCACGCGCCCGACTGGCTCAACAGCATGCTCCTGTTGGTCAGAAGCAAGCGATCCTGCTCTGGGTGGGGCGCATGGTTGAGGTGAAGCGGCTGGATGTACTGATTAATGCTGTTTCTGCCCTGAAAGAACGAGAACGCGACTTTGTGCTCTGCCTCGTGGGTGATGGTCCCTTGCGGAGTGCGACCGAGTCATTGGTCAAGGAGCGGGGACTCGTCCATCATGTGTTGTTTGCGGGAGCCGTTCCACCGGTGTCTCTTGGTGACTGGTATCGGACGGCCGATGTGACGGTTCTGTCCAGCGAGTCGGAAGGACTGCCGAATGTGCTGCGGGAGTCGCTTGCCTGTGGGACTCCCTTTGTGTCAACCAACGTCGGCAGCATTGCGGAGATCGCTGATGAGCGATATGCGGTGCTCGTCCCACCAAACGATGCCCATGCACTTGCGAGTGGGATCGATGAAGTGTTGAAAGGGACACATGCGGTTCATGCCCGTGAGTACGTGCCTCGCACATGGGAAGAAATGGCAGAGGATGTTGCGAACCTCTTCCAACAGAGCGACACTCGGCCGGATTCCGCCAATGCTCGGGAAGGAGTAACGTGCGATGTCGGTTGAGTCACGATCGCCACGCGCCCTGTTCGTCGCATACCTCTTTCCTCCTGTCGGAGGGGTCGGGGTGCTGCGGGTGACAAAGTTTGTGAAGTACCTGCCGGAGTTCGGTTGGAATTCGTCTGTCCTCACCGTCTCGAATCCATCGGTACCGCTATTCGATGAGAGTCTGCTGAACGACATTCCTGAGGACACGCTGATTCGCAAGGCCCGCACGCTCGAACCGGACTACGCACATAAGGTGTCCACGACACCGACGGCAGGTTCCGCGTCACGCCTCTCAGGTTGGAAATCTCACGTAAAGACTAGCGCAAAGTGGCTCGCCAAAGCCGTCCTGCAACCGGAGGCACAAATTCTGTGGTATCCGGCAGCGGTGAAGGCAGGTGTGCAACTGTTGCACGAAGTGCCCCATGATGTGATCGTCGCGACGGGTCCGCCGTTCACCAATCTGCTTGTTGGTGCAGCCCTCAGCCGCAAGACGGGCGTGCCTCTCATCCTCGACTATCGGGATGAGTGGGTCATCAACAGCGAATACCTCGAGAACCGCCTGACCGGCAACATGGCCCGCTGGTTGCAGAAACAAATGCAGTCGAGGGCCGATCGCGCCGCTTCCGCTATCCTCGCCACCACTCCCTCCAGTGCCTCAGCCATTCATCAGCTTGCCGAACGGGCTTGCAGTCGGGCGATTACAACCCACATCTACAACGGGTTCGATCCGGAAGACTTCTCAAAAGCGAACACGAGTCTCGCTCGCGAAGACTACGGCTCAGGCACGGATCTGTTTCGTATTTCGTTCGCAGGGACGATGTGGAACCTGACGTCGATCGAGCCCTTCGTAAAGGGAGTTCGTCGGTTGTGTGAACGATCGCCCCACTTGGCGGAGCGACTGGAGATTGTCCTCGCGGGACGACGAGCCGCCGGTCAGGAAGAGATGATCGATCTACTCAATGGACTCCCCGTGCGGACAGTGAGACTGGGATACCTGGAACATGCAGAGGTCACGCGGTTGATGATGACCTCGGACTCGCTGCTGCTCCTACTCAGCGACTTGCCTCATGCTGATCGCGTGATCTCCTCGAAGGTGTTTGAATACATGGCTGCCAAACGGCCCGTGTTTGCGGTCACACCCGAAGGCGATCAATGCGATGTCCTGCGTGAGCATCCCGGAGCGACCATCTGTCAGCCGTCCGACGTCGACGGGATCGCCAATGCTTTGGCAGACCGCATTGAAGAACACCGAGTCGGGGCTGTGCCTGACGGTCTCACCTGGGACTTCTCACAGTTCGACCGAAAAACACAGGCCGGGCAACTGGCTCGATTGATGGAAACCGTTAGTAGTCGCCAAAGCCATTCGGAGCGTTCGATCGTTCAAAGTTCAGGTGTGTACCGCCGTGCAGACATGGAACTCTCGCAGCACGATCGCAGCGAGGTGTCGAAATGAGCGTCGCCCGGCAGCTCGTGAAGAAGATCATGGCAGGTGTGTTGCCACGTGACCGCTTCCTCGTGAGTGGACAGGGATTGAGTGCATCCGTAGACAGTGAGAACTCAACCCTCAAGGAGATCGCGATCACCTTCGACGACGGTCCTCATCCGGAGTGGACGCCCGATGTGCTGGACGCGCTGGCGGAGGCTGGCTGGAAGGGGACGTTCTTCGTCATCGGCGAGCGGGCAGCTGAACTTCCGCACCTTATTCAGCGAATTGTGGTTGAGGGACACGCGATCGGAAATCACACCTACACGCACTCCGATCCGAAGCAGACGAGCACTGCCAAGTTTCAGGAAGAGGTCCGAAGGACGGACAAGTTGCTGAATGAACTCACCGGTGTACGAACTGTTCTGATGCGGCCTCCTAAGGGACATCTCACCCCCGGCAAGTTCCGTGAACTTTGGCGCGGCGGCCAGTCCATCGTGCTATGGAATGTTGATCCGCAGGACTTCTCAATGTCCGACGAAGCAGCCCCTATGAGTTGGTCGCACTCGTATGTCGCTGAGCATGGGGATGTGATTCTGCTTCACGATCGCTTGCCCTATGCGGGGGCGGTTGTGCGAGCCCTGTCGGGTGCGCAGCAGGAGCAAATCCGTTCTGTGGCGATTACGAATTGGTTGCCCGGGACGCAACGCACCATCCCAGTTCCCCCGGGAGTTACGGCGGTTAGCAGATGAGCAACCTTGCAACCTCACCGAACAACGTCCAAGTTGTCGGGCTGATGTATCACAACGTTTGCACGAATCGTGGTGCAGATGGAGGATTCCCAGGATTTGAGGCGCTCAGTCCATCGATCACCTGCTATTTCGTTGATGAGGTAACATTCGAGCGGCACTGCCAACTGATCGCGTCCAGCGAGAGAGCCATCAATTTCGATCAACTCAATAATCCGAATTCCGAAGATTCGGTATTCAATCCGCGAGTTCTGCTGACGTTCGACGACGGCTGGCGGGGAACCGTAGACGTTGGGGGACCGGTCTTAGAAAAGCACGGTCTGCATGGCCTGTTGTTTGTGACGACGGACCTCATTGGGCATCCTGATTTCGTGAGCCTCGAGACACTTCGTCAGGGTGATCTGCCGTTCAGCGTTGGATCACACGGAATGTCGCATCGGCTATTGGCTGAACTGTCGGATGCGGATGTCGAACAGGAGCTCGCTGGGTCGAAGTCCCTGCTGGAGGATATCCTGGGGAAAGAAGTTGACAGTCTAGCATATCCGGGTGGTTCGTACGATGGCCGAGTTCAGGAGATTGCCCGGAATGTGGGCTATCGGTGGATCTTCACATCCAAACCGCACGTCTCGCAGGGGACATCAGATCGCCTGCAGATGGGACGTCTCGCGGTGAAGTCGAACACCTCTGACGAGATGATTGCACGATGGCTGTGTGGAGACGTTCGTAGAGAGCAGACACGGGAAATAGTGCTCTCAGCGGCCAAGCGAGTGATGGGACGCCGCTTCTATCGTTCGATTCGAACTCGATTGTTGTCGGAACAACGAGGACAACTTGAGATGACGGACCTCTCCGACCAGTTTCTTCCGGCACAGGTGAAGTAGCGATGGCCCCGACAATTCTCATTGTTCTCATGGTGCTCTCCGGGCTGATCTTGGTCGTAGCGATAGTTGCCGTCCGGGAGTTTCGAGAACGCGATCTACAACATTGGGGATTGCCTTACCTCTTTCCAAATGAAACTTCAGGTCGAATTGGGGAAACTGTCTCCTCGAACGAACTGGTCGATGTGTTCATCGCGATCTGTGATCACTACGAACCGGAATTCGGCAGGCCCACGAAAGAGGTCTCGATTCAAAGGGTCGATCGCTGGGTGGAGGATTATCCCCGGTTGTTCGACGGGTTTCGTGACTCGGACGGTCGACCGCCTCAGCACACGTACTTCTTCCCTCAGGATGAATACGCTCCGGAGTATTTGGACCGTCTGGCGGAAGTTTGTGCGGCAGGCTACGGCGATGTGGAGATTCATCTGCACCACGATGCGGATACTCCGGAGACTTTGCGAGAGAAACTCGACTCCTTCAAAGAAACCCTACACGACCGGCATGGCCTGTTGCGTCGTGATCCGCTCTCGGGAGAGATCGTGTACGGGTTCATTCACGGCAACTGGGCGCTGTGCAACTCGCGGCTGGACGGTCGCTGGTGCGGGGTTGATCAGGAACTGACCGTCCTGATGGAGACCGGATGTTACGCGGACTTCACGATGCCGTCGGCGCCCAGCGATACCCAGACGGCAACCATGAACTCGATCTATTATGCGAAGGACCTTCCCGGTCAGCGAAAGTCGCATGACACGGGCCTCCGCGCGGCTGTCGGCCAGCAAGCTCCGGAAGACCATCTGCTGATGATTCAGGGACCGTTACTGTTCGACTGGAAGCGACGAAAGTTCGGCCTGATTCCTCGCATTGAAAACGGGGACATTCACAAAGGCCAACCCGCGACGTGGCAGCGGATGCAGGTCTGGCTGAAGGCGGGAGTACACGTTGCTGGTCGACCGAACTGGAAGTTCGTGAAGCTGTTCACACATGGATGCAACGACGGGAATCTGGAAACAATGTTCGGGCCAGAAATGCAGGCCTTTCACAGCGACCTCGCGAGACACGCTGCTGCCGACAGCCGGTTCCGCTATCACTACGTGACCGCTTGGGAAATGGCCCAACTTGTCCATCAGGCGGAGGCCGGTGTATTAACGCCGTGTCTCTCAGGAGAAGTCGCTCAGCTGGTGAGGTCATAGGGCGAATACTCTCATATCGGGATCGACCCTCGACCGGCGAACAGGTCTCCACGGTTTGCCGCTAATCTGCTACGGTCTGAAGCATTCGGACTGATATCCCCGACGACTTGCCCATATCAACGTCACCCATGACGTCACCGCCCCAACAAGACACATCTGTTCCGGTGCCATCGAATCAGAAAGGCCCGACGCCAAGCATCACTCGACTGGCGGGCAAGTTTGTTGTGGCAGCTTCACTGGTCGATCTGGTCGCAGTGCTCGCATTGCTGGTGTTGCTCTGTGTGGTTTCAGAGAATTGGTGGCCGAGCCTGGCTTTGACGTATCTTCCTCGTGTCCTGTATCTGTTGCCTCCGCTCTTTCTCATGATCGCAGCTGCAATCGTGAGGCGACGTTGGATCTGGATCAATCTGTTTTCGCTGCTGCTGGTGGTGGGGCCAATCATGGGACTGCGTCTGCCCATCTCCGGGTTGAACGGAGGCAGTGGAGCAGGGGAATTGCTGACGATCGTCTCCTGCAACATTCAGGGAGGTGGTCGAGATCTCACAAAGATTCTCGCCGAATTGGAGGAGATTCAGCCGGACGTCGTGGTGTTGCAGGAGGCGAATGACGGCATCAAGACTATAATGCCCTTCTTTGAGGGTTGGTCACAGGTGCACAAAGGGGAGTACTTCGTCGCTTCTCGCTTTCCCGTCAAGCTGAGAGATATCTGCCGGGCTGAGGCGTTCCGACGCGCGACTGCCATTCTCTGTGAAGTCGACGGTCCAGATGGCCCGTTCCTGATCTGTGACGTGCATCTCACGACTGCCCGATTTGGATTATCGAACTTGCGGCTCCATTCGATGGCGACAGGGGTCGGTCTTGACGAGTTGATCGGCAGGCAGGATCTGAGAGCTATGGAGGCGCTCGAAACTCGATCGTTCGCTTCTCAGGATGGTTTCAAGACACCGCTGCTCGCTATGGGAGACTTCAATACGCCTTCATCCAGCAGCTTGTTTCAGACTCATTGGGGTGATCTCAGCAGTGCCTTTGATGTGGCAGGCTTCGGGTACGGATATACGTCCCCCTGCAGCGATCACGGGCATTGGCCATCCAACACGCCCTGGCTGCGGATCGATCACATCCTCTGCAGTCGACAGTGGACTGTCGAACGTTGCTGGATCGGCACTTCGGATGGTTCCGACCACCGCCTGATCGCTGCCAAAATGCGCATGCAGCCCGCTCAATCGTTGTGACTACCGACCTCGCATCGTGCGGTCACGCGGCTTTTCCCGATCCTGACGATTGCTCGGTTTGACGATCGGTTTCGCGTTGCAGGTTTGTCCTGTTTCCTTTTCGCAGCACGGCCATCTGCGCGTTAAAGTTTTTTATCAACATGGGTTGATCTGCGCGCGGATTCATCGTGCGAGGCATCTGGACGCGTTTTGCCTTGTAAAGTAGAGCAACAACCAAGTTGCCGCCCGCGTATCAGTCCTTTGAGGGCCTGACTCATCAGGCAGGGACGACTAGCTCCGAGGAATCATCCGTGAACACAAAAAAACCGGATCAACCTGCCAACGGGATCGATTTTGCTCCTCTGGGCTTCAATGACAGTAACGGTCCCAGCACTCCGTCTGTCGGACGCTCAGTTGATATCGTGCGTTTTACCCTGACTCACTGGCCCAAGCTGGTGATGGGGTTCCTGGCAGGTCTCGTTCTGGGTGGAGCTTTTTATATCTACTCAGGGCCGCGCTACGATGCATCGACCCGCATCCTTGTCTCCAAACTGGCTGGGACTCCGCTCCAGCAAGGTGAGGCCACAACTTACGGAGATCGAGCAGAGCACGTCGAAATCATAAAAAGTGCAGTCATCGTCGAACGAGCGTATGAGAAGCACGACCTCGGTCGTCTGCCCACCATTGGATATTCCAAGGATGCTGTCCGCGATCTGATTGACGAAATCAAAGTGAAACGAAGCGCAGGTCAGGACCGTTCGTTCATGAACTTTTTTGTTATCTCCTATCTCAGTAGTTCGAAGGAAGACGCTGCCGCTGTCGTGGAGGCCGTCGTTGATGCGTATGACGAATATCTGGCGGAGACACGGAAGGAACAATCGCAGGAAGTTCTCAATCTCATCAGTGAGGCGGATGACAAACTTCGCAAGGAGATTGACGAGCTAAGGGCGGAATATCGAAAATTTCGACAGGACGCTCCCATCCTGTTTCAGAATCCCGTGGGACAACAGACGGCCAATGGCGGATCCATCATGACACCGCCCAACCACTATATGGCCCGAGTCGATGATCTTCGAAAAAGTCAGCGGGACAACATCAAACGTCGAAACAACATCGAAGCCCAGATCGAGGCTTTGAAAGAGATGATTGCTGACGGTGAGTCCAAGCAGGCGATCGAGCAATACGTGATGATGTCCATGTCCCAGCAAGGTGGAGGCGAGGGGGCCGGTGGGGGCACGACGACGAACCCCTTACTCGTGGTCAAGCCCTCTAAAGAGCGTCTCGATGAGAAACTGCTGCTGGCTTACATCGAGGAGGCCGACCTGAAACACCATCTGGGCGTCGAACATCCGGATGTTCAAAAAGTCCGCAAAAGAATCAATGGGATTTTGTCCGCTTATCGCGCCGAGGGACTCACTCCTCCCGCTCTCGGAGACTTCACACAGCCTGCTGATTCGACAGGCCTGGCACGAGTCGGCGTTGACCTTGCCTCCATTTACCTCCGATTTCTGGAAGAGCAACTCAAACAACTCGACTACAACGACGCTGCGATTGATAACCAACTGGGTGAAGCCATTGCTGATGCGAAGGAAGCGGCTGATTACGAGGTGATCGAAAAGCAGCTCAGCGACGAACTGAGACAGAAGGAAGCGATGCTGGATGGCATCGTCGACAAGCTGAAAATGGTCGACATCACCAAGGAGCATACCGGATATCGCATGCAGCGGATCTCCGACGTCCTGGTCGCACTGTCCGTCAAGCGGATTATCAAGATCGTGGGCGCCTTCGGGATCATGGGAGCTCTGTGTGTCTTCGGGTTCAAGTACTTCACCGAATGGCAGGACATGTCGCTCAAGAACCTCGATGAGGTCCGCCGTTACACCAACTCGTCCGTGATGGGAGCCGTGCCGCACTTCGTCGTTGATCCACGGTCGCACCGTTCGGATGGCAGCGGACTTTCCGAAGCGCTGACTTACTATCACCGTCCCGGTTCCCGTGAGGCGGAAGCGTACCGTTCGGTGCGGACGACCTTATTCTTCAGCACCGCTCCAAAGAACGAGCGTGTCATTCAAGTGAGCAGCCCCGAACCGGGAGACGGCAAGACCACTTCCATTTCCAATCTGGCAGTCGCAGTCGCTCAGTCCGGCAAACGGGTCCTGCTGATCGATGGCGACCTCCGCCGTCCGACAATTCATCAACTTTTCAATCTCCCACAGCACGTCGGCCTCTCCGATGTCTTGCGTCGAGAAGTCGAGTGGATGAATGCTGTGCGTCCCACCGAGATTGATGGCCTGTTCGTCCTCACCGCGGGCGACACGCCCGACAACCCAGCCGAATTGCTCTCGACATCGGATCTGTCTTCAACATTGAAAGCGGCTCGCAGTGAGTTCGACTACGTATTCATTGATACACCGCCCGTACTCGCGGTCAGCGATCCGGTGATCATCTCACCACATGTTGACGGGATGGTCCTGGTCGTCCGTATGAACAAAAACAAGCGCCCGGCCATTGTCCGCACCCGTGACATGCTGGAATCCCACGGCGTGCAAATCTACGGCATCGTGGCTAACGACATGAACTTCGACGAAAGTCTCGGCGAATCGTACGATTCATACGCTGGCTATTACAACACGGGTCGGTCCCAGCAATCCACGACCGCTTACCCCGACGCCGCCCCTGTCCTCGTTGGCGAATCATCAATTCGTTAAGGCACTCCTCGTGCATCCGGAATTCATTGACGTTGATCATCGTCAGGCTGTCATCCCCGAGCAGAGTTTGTTCACGCGTCTGAGGGGAACTGGCGAGCGAGGCTCATCACCTCTCAAGTGCTCCCTCGCCTGAGGGCAGATCTGGATTTCCGCATGCGCGGGAATGACGTTGACGATGCGTAGCGCTCAATCGTGACCGACCGCATCAAGAGGCATCAATGATTCATCTTGCCACTTGCCTGCGAGGGCTTCGATAAAAACTGTCATAGACACCCGCCTTTGACACGTTGATTCCTCTCTGTTGTAATGAACGAACGGCCCGGATATCGATGTGATAGGGCATAAACGGAGTTTCAGACGGTGACGAACGGATGGCACGTTTTTGGCGGTTTGCTCCTCACGATTCGGTGATAGTCGGTCGACTTGCTCAGGAGTTGCAGTGTTCACCCTTGCTCGCCCGCGTTTTGGCAGCCCGAGGTCAGACGACTCGCGAAGAGGCACTCACGTACCTGAGGATTGAACTGACAGATCTGCATGAGCCTGCGCTTCTCCCAGGGGTGTCTGACGCTGCTGAACAGATCACGACAGCACTCGAAGCGGGTCGACGCATCACGATTTACGGCGACTACGACGTCGATGGCGTGACTGCGACGAGCATCCTGTGGCACTGTCTCACGCTCGTGGGTGGCAAGGTCGACTACTATATCCCCAGTCGGCTGGAAGAAGGTTATGGCCTCAACTGTGATGCTATTCGCACCCTGCATGAGGAAGACCCGAACCGGCTGTTGATCACAGTCGACTGCGGGATCGCCAGCGTCAAGGAGGCAGCACTTGCGAAAGAGCTCGGCTTGGAGCTGATCATCACCGATCATCACAACTTTTCTGAGGAACTGCCGATTGCGAATGTCCTCGTCCATCCTCGGCTTCCCGGTCATGATTATCCGTTCATCGATCTTTGTGGGGCGGGCGTCGCGTTCAAGCTGGCCTGGGCGGTGTGTCAACGCCTCGGTGACGGGACAAAAGCGTCACCACGGATGCGGCAGTTTCTGATTTCCGCTGTTGGTCTTGCCGCCCTGGGGACTGTCGCCGATGTGGTCCCGCTCCTGGGAGAGAACCGCATCCTGGTCAGTTATGGCTTGAATGTTTTGAGGACCTCGCAAAGCCCGGGACTCGGTGCCTTGATGCAGGTGGCGGGCCTGACAGAGAAAACGGAACTCACTTCCGAGGACATTGGATTCAGTCTTGCTCCGCGACTGAACGCGGCGGGTCGTCTTGGCCAGGCGCGGCTCGCGGTTGAATTGCTCACAACCGACAACGCACAACGTGCGATCAGCCTGGCGAACCATATCGACCAACTCAACCAGAACAGGCAAACCGTCGAACGCAGGATTTTCAAACAGGCGAAGGAACTGGTTGCGGAGCACGAAGGATGGGACGAGCATGCGGCTCTTGTTCTGGCACATCCTGATTGGCATCCAGGAGTGATCGGGATCGTGGCGAGTCGCATTGCTGAGCACTTCGAACGACCAGCAGTTCTGATCGCGCTCAATGAGGAGGAGAAACTTGGCCAAGGGTCCGGACGTTCGTTTGCTGACTTTGATCTGCACTCGGGGCTGTCTGCGTGCGCGGAACATTTGATTTCTTTTGGCGGGCACCGTGCGGCTGCCGGAGTACGTGTTGGTTCAGAGAACATTGACGCCTTTCGTGACGCGCTCAATGCATTCACCAAAGAGAATCATCAGCCAACTTCCCGGGACGTGGAGCAGAAGGTCGATGCAGAGATCACGTTCGGCGAATTGACCCATCGTGCCGTGAAGGATCTTGATTGTCTCGGCCCCTTTGGGATGCAGAATCGTCGCCCCGTGTTTTCTGCGACTCACGTTGATCTTGTGGAACCGCCACGCAAGATGGGGGGGGGCGAACGTCATCTGTCTCTGCGCGTGAGGCAAGCGGGAAAGGTCTTTCGGGCTGTTGCATTCGGCAAGGCAGACTGGGCTGATGAATTGTCTGCAGTCGACGGACCACTCGCGCTCTGCTTCGAAGCCAACATCAACCGGTTTCGCGGCTATGAGAACGTCGAACTGCGTCTGCTCGACTGGAAGCCGGCTCGCGAGTTCGATGGCAATACAACATCAGCCGGGAAGGTCAAAACGGCCACACCTGCGGGATGATCAGGATCGACATGCCCCAGATGATCAGGCTCAACGGTCCGCCGATCCGCAGGTAATCGCTGTATCGGTATCCCCCCGGACCATAGACCATCAGGTTCGTCTGGTAACCGATCGGCGTCGCGAGGCTTGCTGCGGATGCCACCATGACGGCCACTGCAAAGGGCATGATGCTGACGCCCAGCCGGTCTGCTGCGGCCAGCGCGATAGGGAGAATCAGCACCCCGGCTGCTTTCGCGGTAATCAGATTGGTGAACAGCATCGAGACACCGTAAATCATCGCAAGCACGAGCGTCGCATTGGCACCACCGATATTCGTCAAAGTATTTGCGACCAGCACTGCGGCTCCGCTTTCCTCCATCGCATTGCCAATGCCGATGCCTGCCGCCATGGTGATGAGGACGCTCCAGTCGATTGCCCGCCGCGCTTCGCTACTTCGCACACACCTCGTCACGATCAGGATGCCGGCTGCCAACAAGGAGGCGTTCAGCATGGGCATCTGAAACACCGTCACAAGCACGATCATCGCCACAAACACGCCCTGCGCGATCTTGGCACGCTCGGATCTCGGGGGGGTGGAATCCTCAATCCGGCTGACCAGGTAGAAGTCTCGCGAGTTCCGTTGCAAACTCTCAAACGAGGGATGAGCCTCCAGTAACAGGGTGTCGCCCGGGATAACCGTGATGTCACCAATCTTTCCCGGCAGTCTCTGACCGTTTCTCGCCACCGCGATGACCGCTGCGTTATACCGAGTCCGAAACCGGGCCTCGCGGATCGTCATATTGATCAACGGGCAGGTGTTGGAGACCACTGCTTCAATCAGACATCGATGTGATCGAGGACTATCTAGTTTGAACACCTGATCCGTTGCCGGGGTAAGACCCGGTAATCGCTGTAGATCGACAACCGATTCCACAACCCCCACAAAGACTAATCGATCGTTGGCCTGCAATCGCTCCTCAGGAGAGACGGCAGCAAGTACATGCCCGTCACGATCGATCTCCATGAGATACATGCCAGGCAAATTTCGCAAACCGGCAGCTCCAATGGTCTGACCGATCAGCGGACTCCCCAGTTCGACCAGCATCTCCACCGTGTATTCGCGAGGGTCGTCGAACGTCGAGATGGCAGGCTTTCGTTCAGGAAGCAGCCAGCGTTGGACAGTCAGAACGTAGATAATCCCGATAAGACTGACCGGGATGCCAACCCAGGCGATCTCAAACATTGTGAGCCCGAAACCGGGTTTCTTCTCACGCAGAATGCCATCGAGAACGAGCGTTGTACTCGTCCCGATGCGCGTGCACAGTCCTCCCAGGATTGCCGCGTAGCTCAGTGGGATCAGCAGTTTGGAAATAGACATCTGCGACTTCTTGCACCAGTCATTCAAAACGGGCATCAAGACAGCCACGACGGGGGTGTTGTTCAAAAACGAACTCAAAACGATCGTGGGAAACATCACCCTCGCCTGCGCGTCGGTGACTGACTTGGGTTGTCCCAACAGTCTTTGTCCAAGAAAGCTGATGCCTCCCGTTTGCCGGAGACCTTCAGCCACGGCGAAGAGGACAGCGACGGTGATCAAGCCCGCGTTCGAGAAACCTTCCAAGGCACCCGTCACGGAGACGACACCCGTGACCAGCAACAGTGAAAGGGCCCCCGCAAGCACGATATCCGGAGCGACGCTGAAGAATGTCATCGCAAGAATTGCGAGTACCACAGTTGCCAGCGTCAGCGCGATCTCGCTGTTCCAGTTCACGCGTCACTCTCCACACTGCCGAGAACTTCCTGGACAACAGACAGCACCTTCGCGTGAAGGTTCGCGTTCGCCACGATCACTCCCCGATTGGATTCCAGTGCCCGTCCATGAGTGAATTCGAGCGGCTTCCCATCAACATCGGTCACACGGCCGCCGGCTTCTTCAACCAGAATGACCCCGCCTGCGTGATCCCAGATCCGCTCGCGGTAATCTTTTCGTGTCGGAAGTCTCAGGTAGATGTCCGCTTCCCCGCGTGCAACGACAGCATACTTCGCCTGACTGTCCAGTCGGACCGGATCGTTCGTGATACCGAGCATTGACGCAATTCGAGCTGAGTCGCTGTGCGAACTGTGTCCCGACTCAACCGACTCACAAAGCCGGGCCGCTGCAGAATTGGATGTGTCACTCGCACGGACCGGTTGTGGGGCGGCATCTGCCGGTTCCAATGCCCTGACTTCTCCCCCATGACCACGAACAGCCGAGAAGAGCGAGCCGCCATCTCCTTTGCCATTGGCTGTGATCGGCAGATTAGGACACCCCAGGACTCCCAGCTGGATCTGTCCGTCCACGATTAACGCGAGTGAGACGGCGTACTGTTCCTTTCGCAGGAATCCTTTGGTGCCATCGATCGGGTCGAGCGTCCAGAAACGAGACGAATACTCGCTCGCACCCCCACGATCGACCCAACTGCAAACCTGTTCGGCGTCACATGCCCCCAACCGGCTCGACACTGCATCCTGGACTTTGGTCAAGAATCCCTCGTTCTCAGGATCACGCAGGAACCGGGAGTCCTCCTCAGCAATGATCGGGTCGTTGGGAAAGGCATCTCCGATCGCTCGACATACGGCCGCTTGACTTGCAAAGTCCGCAATCGTTACCGGGCTTTTGTCATTCTTCTCCAGAGACTCGGGGGAGATCTCAGCCTGCACGGATTGACAGATGGCTGACGCATCACGAACGGCTTGAAGGGCGAGTTGTAGTTCCTGAGAGAAAGGCTGGGGCATGGTGCTGGATGGATCGAGGGGTGGAAACATCAAAGGCGGGAGTATAGCGGAACATGGCGATTGGCAGAATCGGAGGATAAACGTGCCAGTTCGCTCTGGCGACTCCATCAGAAACACTGATCATCGGATGCTCGAACGACACAAATTGACGAAGACTTTGGAAAGGGCATTTGACGAGTCAGAATCCGTGTTGCCTTGAAGCTACATGATGCAAGACGGCAACTCGCGTCCCATCTGCTGATCGCTGAATGATTTGCGATGAGACCATTTAGTCTGTCGCCAAGTGTGATGCTTTTCGGAGACATCCTTCGCCACGCGGTTCCGAACCAACTCCACCAGGAAAGCCCTTCCTTCGGTGGATGTATGTCATATGTGCAAAAGGAGTTGCGAAACGCCGTGGAGGCCGGCACCTTCTTTTTTGAATGTGTTTCAGATCTTTGGCATTCAGTCTGCTTAACATTCTGTCAGCAAGCAAAAACACCACTGATGCTGTTAGTAGCGACAACTTTCCAACCCCAGGAGATTGCCATGACCAGCATCTTACTCGCCCTCCATCAAGACGAAGCCGGATTCATTGTTTCCTCAGAACTTGTCCTGATTGCGACCATCACAGTGATCGGTCTCGTCGTCGGGATGGCCGAAGTTGCCAATGGTGTCAATGAAGAACTCGAAGACGTGGGCTCAGCCGTCGGACAAGTCAACCAGTCGTTCGTCGTTTCCGGTTCACACGGCCACAAGGCAGCGACCGGAAGCAGCAGTTTCAAGGACGTCTACGATTACTGTGACGGACAATTTGACATCAACGGGAACACGACCATCCCCGGCGAAGGGAACAAACATTACGGAAACAACTATTCCTACAATTACGGCTACAACAACTGAAGACGACTGATTCGACCCCCTGAGACCCTGTAACCCCACCCGGTTGACCCCCCGGGTGGGGTTTCGTCGTTTGTCGAGAGCAACTCTGGTAAGCCGGAATCTGCCGGGCAGCACACTGCGGAATTGAGTATCATCTCGGATTTCAGATCCTCAAGCCCTGTTCGATCTCGACTGACTACTGAACACAGTCTTCAACACTCCCCAGACTGACGACACGATCGCCGCTTTAGCTTCCCCTCCAGGACCGGCATCACGGGGGATTTTGCGCGTCTGCGGCCCACAAACGAAACAGGTCGTGTCCTCCCTATTCACACCGACAGACCCCGCAGAATGGGAGGGCTCGCATCAACCGTGGCGACATTCGGGATTCATGACGCTTCCGGAAGTTCACTGTCCACTACCTGTTGATGTCTTCCTTTGGCCAACAACACGTTCTTACACAGGCCAATCAACCGTTGAGATCCACATGGTTGGTTCCCCCCCCCTGCTGGAAGCGGTCCTGCAGCAACTCTTCGCTCACGGGGCACGTCCGGCTCAACGGGGGGAATTCACCCTGCGCGCGTTTCTCGCGGGGAGAATCGATCTCATGCAGGCCGAAGCCGTGCTCGGCGTGATCGAGGCAACAGATCAGCAACAACTCAAAACGGCACTCGACCAGTTGGGCGGTGGTCTCTCTCAGCGAATCGCCGCTCTGCATGAAGAACTGCTGCTCCATCTCGCTGACCTCGAAGCAGGCCTGGACTTCATCGAAGAGGACATCGAATTCGTTTCCCGCGAGCAACTCTCCACTCGCCTGCAAAGTGGGAGGGAACTGCTGTCAGGGTTGATCTCGCAGTCGTCAACCCGGATGCAATCGACAGGTCGCCACAAGGTCGTCCTCGCTGGGCTTCCTAATGCAGGCAAGAGCACACTACTGAATGCACTCAGCGATCAAGAGGCTGCCATCGTCTCACAAACGGCCGGTACAACGCGCGATTACCTTTGCGTCCCTCTGGACTGGAATGGACTGGCGATTGAGTTGATCGATACAGCCGGCTGGGATCGAACGGACGGCCCTGATGAAGAGAAGAGTATTGCCCAAGACGCCGACCACTTGCGGGATGGACAGTGGAAGCGGGCAGACCTCATCCTCTGGTGCACAGCCGCTGACGTCAGCCGTGCCGATACTGAACTCGATGCGAGTCTCCGTGAGGAGTGCCGACAAGCCATCCATCCTCTGATCCGTCTGACCACCAAGTCTGATTTGCCGGACACGATTTCAGGCGAAGACACAATCCCTGTGAGTGCCGCCACTGGAAAGGGATTGAACGACGTCAGGACAGCAGTCACGACACAGCTTCAGTTGACGGATTGCGGCAATCAGATCCTTGGCACGACTGCTGCCCGGTGTCTGGATAGCCTCCGGGGCGCACACGACGCCTTGTCCCGGGCGCAAGACGCAGCTGCTGCAAAGCTGGGGGATGAGTTGATCGCAGTCGAGTTGCGTGAAGCCATCGACCACCTCGGCCTGATCGCAGGTCGCGTTTTCACGGACGACATCCTCGATCGCATCTTCAGCCGATTCTGCATCGGGAAATAGCTTCGACGCTTGACTCTTCGTTCGCTGCACTCGACCATCCGCAGCATGTCACTCTTGATTGGAATGGACGAAGCGGGCTACGGCCCCAATCTGGGACCGCTGGTCATCACAGCAACCGCATGGGAAGTGCCGGGAGATCCGCACGACTGCGACGTCTGGAATCTGCTCGACGAGGTGGTGTCGCAACGGCCCTCAACCGATGGCCAACGACTCCACGTCGCTGACTCGAAACAGGTGTTCTCTCCCTCAAAAGGAGTGAAGGCACTGGAAACGTCGGTGCTCTGCCTGCTGCGTCTGGCCGGGATTGAGGCGGACTCGTTTTCGTCCCTGTGGCAGCAGCTTGCGGTACAATATCCAGATGATCAAGAGCAGGAGCCCTGGTTTTCCCAGGATACTTCTCTGCCCGTCGTGGCTGATTCGGATGACATCGACCGATTGACTGAGCGGCTCACCGCATGTGTAGAACGAGCGGGCATCGGGCGGCCGCGGATTCGTAGCGATGTCGTGTTAACCGACCGGTTCAACCGCCTCACCAACGACCACGACAGCAAGGGGGTGACTCTGTCAAAGCTCAGCCTTGCTTTGCTCCGGACACTCTGGGAGCCAGTCGCCTCTGGCCGGGTGTTCATCGTCGCAGACAAACACGGGGGACGAAACCGCTACGATGGTCTGCTGGCGGACATTCTGGATGGGCAGATGATCTTCCGGCTCGAAGAGGGACGCGAACGAAGTTCGTATCGCGTGGGCGACACAGAGATTCGATTTCAGACCAGGGCCGAGGCTCACTTTCCGGTGGCAGTCGCCTCGCTGGTCTCCAAGTATCTCCGCGAACTGGCCATGCTGTCCTTCAACCGCTTCTGGCAAGTACACCTCCCGCACATCAGACCGACTCAGGGCTATCCCGTCGATGCGAAGCGGTTCAAGGCAGAGATCGCGGACATCCAGTCAACTCTCCAGATTCCGGATGCAATGCTCTGGCGCGAACGGTGATCAAGGATCAAATCCACGATCGAAGATTTGAAATTTCAAATCTGAAATCTCGAAGCATGGAGACCTTTCCGTTGAGCACGTTCTCTACCGCTTAGTCCTTCGCGATGCAGTACAGACGCTCGTAGGTTCGCAGGAAGATCTCTCCGTTCGACATGGCGGGCGTCGAGTGAGAGCGTTCGCCGAGGTCATTCTCGGCAAGCAACTCGAATTCGTCGGGATTGGGAGCAAAAACAGTCGTGACTCCCTGTTGACCGGTCACGTAAAGCCGACCGTCCGCGTACACCATTGATCCCCAGTGGGGACCATCTTTCGTCCGCTTGTGTTCCCAACACACCTCCCCCGTCTTCAGATCGAAGCAAACGATCGAGCCCGGTCCATCGGCATTGGCGTGATACACATGTTCGCCGATGATGATGCCGCTGCCGATTCGTTGCGGGTTGTATGGTGACGTCGGAGCTTGTCGCCAGAGCTGATTCTGTTCGGTCATGTCACCCGATCCTCCGAGCCGAAAGCCCATCGCAGGTCCGCCGAAGCCCCCGAGCATCACGCCTAAATCGTCTCTGGCCAACGGGGATGTGTAACTGACATCACTGCGGTCGTTGGAGAGTCCTTCGACATACCAGAGCAGTTCGCCCGTCTCCGGGGAATAGCCTCCCACACGCGTCGGCATCGCCACCAGCAACTGTGTCAGACCATTCACGTTGACGACAACCGGTGTGCTCCAGGTACTTGTGTATCGTCCCCCTTCTGAATCCGTACTCCCCGGCTCTTGGGTCTCCCAAAGGATTTCACCATCGGCCAGATTGAACGCCACAAGTTTGGTCCGTGCACCGGGGCCGCAAAGTTGAATCACCTTGTCATGCAGGATGATGGGAGACGAACCATAACCCCAGACGTGATTGAATTCACCCATCTGCTGAGACCAGACCAGTTCGCCATAGAAGTCGTAGCAGTGAATCCCAGCTGATCCATGCCACACGACCACCCGTTCCCCATCCGCAGCAGGAGTCGACCCACAGTACGGATTGGTCTCATGAGTCTCTGCGACCTTGCCAAACGGGACGGTCTTCACCCACAGCATTTCGCCGTTGGTCCGGTCAAAGCAGAGCAGGTGTCGCTTCTGTCCCCGTTCCTCAGCACACGTGACGGACACACGGCCGTTGGACACGATCGGGCTGCTGTTCGCAGGCGCGGGGAGCGGCACCGTCCATTTGATGTTCGTCTCCGGACCCCACTCAACAGGCAGTCCCGATTCATCAGCCGTCCCGTCACCGTTCGGGCCACGAAAGGCAGGCCAATCTCCTGCGATGGTCAGCCCGGCTGATGTCATCAGGGCCAAGATTGAGGTAACCAACAAAGAGACTCGCATTACTGCACTCCCAGACCCTGATATTTTCGTTGCTGTCCCAATGAACGGTCGTCAATGGACTCTTCAGACTCTCGTCCCCACGCCGAAGATGCGGTTCCGGCAATCGAGGCGGATGCTTTGGGAGTAGTGATACACGTTGATCCCCTCCGCAATCTTCGTTGGTACGCGGACAAGAAACTCGGTCCAGTCGGCACAGTTGAATGCGGAAAACGCCAACTGCATCGAAGCGAGGAGCTGATCCGGCTCGACACTCAAATCCGGTAAGAGATGTGGTCCTGTGTCTGTCTGATAGACCCCGTCCCGTTCGTTGGCATTGATCGTCTTCACAGGGTATTCAAGAACTGCGGAGTAGCGATCGGTCCTCAGTGTTGTCTCTGCAACGAGCGGTTCGTTTTCCAAGACCGCATTCACGATCGACTTGGCACATTCGAGCAACCGGCCCTCACAGTGCGACACGTCGATCCGCACACTGTCGAATACTTCTGCGATCACACCCAATTGTCGTTCGGACTGTTTGCCGCTGCCCGGCGGGTAGAGGTCAACCTCCATGCCTGCCTGTGCAAACGTTTTGATGTTGAGGAAATGTGTCTCGCTGAAGATCGGAACGAAGTCGGCGTTCGGTTCGGTCCAGATGTGACGTTCGACACCAACACGCTCAGTTTTGCAACTCGCACCCAGGACGAATGTCTGGACGTCACCCGACTGCAGGTCCGTGATCCGGCAGCGGCATTCGATGGGAATCCGTGCATTGTTGAGGCTGTACGGCGGCTGATGACTGACCGTCTTCGGTGGCTTCTTCTCAAAGTCGAGACGAAACGTGACGAATGAACGTGAGAAGTCGCAGACCTGGGTCGTCATGGCAGGCTATTCCGCTTCTGATGAAGGAGCCTCGGCTGAGGCGATGGCCATCACCGCGAAAGCCGTTCCCGCATGGGTGATGAAGTGCTTGCTGTCCGCGTGCAGCGATCGCGTGAACCAGCGGCCGCTCTCGCGCTGGTGACTCTTGAGCCACTGGATGCCACGCGTGATCGCAGGATCGTCCGCATGGATTCCGACCTCTCGCAGGATGAACACCACAAACCCGGTTCCGTATCCGTCGCTGGACTCCATGTCCTGTGGAGATCCGTCGTCTCGTAGCCAGTCGCCGAGCGTCGCCAGTCCCCAGCCGCCATCCTCTTTCTGCAGCGCACGAAGTTCTGCAACCACCTCTCCCTGTTGCTGCGGAGTGAGTAGTCCGTCCAGATGCTGCGACGCCCACAGGGCCATGGCCCGCTGATGCAGTGTGTGGCCAGGGTCAGCGTTGAGGTATCTCCTGAGTCCGTCGATACCGGCCTGCACCTGCTCTGTGTGTTCGTAATCGTCGCCTGCCATGCCGACGGCCAGTGCCGCAAGCGTGACCCCATAGTGATCGTCCGACTCCATCGGTGGCCAGTCGCAGTTGAGCCAGCTGAAGCCGCCATCTTCACGCTGCACCGTCCACATCCGGTCCAACGCTGTCCGAGTTTCTTCAGACAGAACTCCCGTGGTGGCCCGATCGTTGAACACGAGTGCGGCCGCGGTTGCCACCACCTCCGCATCCCACCGCGGTCCCTCCTCCTGCCATCGCGCGTTGACCAGTTGCTTAGCAAACTCCCGCACACTCTCATGGGCGATCCCCTCTGACGAAACCATTGGGCGGGCGTAGAGATAGGCATAGTTTGTATGACAGGTGAAGCACTTTCGCTTGTTCTGCCAAGAGAGTGCCGCAGAATCGAGAAACGCGACTGCCTTCTCCAGAGAGTACTCCTCAGCGATCGCTTCATCCGCCAGGTTCTCTCCGGGATCGATCACGTTCTCAAGTGTGATCGGCTCAGCCGCATCGAGTGCAGTATTGGTAAGACAACAGACCAGCAGAAGTAGAAGCCTTCGCAACACAGGAATACCCTTCAACTGAGAACTCGGGGGCAGGCACTTTGTGTGCTGATCCTACCATGAAGATGACGATATTCTCAAAGCTGACACCAGAATGTTCGTCATCAAGCGACGATCTTCTCGATCACCTGGCCGGCGACATCGGTCAGGCGGAAGTCGCGGCCTGCGTAGCGGTAGGTCAGGCGTTCGTGATTGAGGCCTAGCAGATGCAGAATGGTGGCGTGCAGATCGTGGAGCGGAACAGGATTCTCCACCGCCTTGAATCCGAAGTCATCGGTCTCCCCGTACGTCATGCCGCCGCGGACTCCCCCGCCAGCCAGCCACATCGTGAAGCCGTAGTGATTGTGATCCCGACCGCCACTGTCGCCGGCAGCGGTCTCAGTTGTGGGCGTGCGACCGAATTCGCCCCCCCAGATGACGAGCGTATCCTCCAGCAGACCACGTCGTTTGAGATCAGTCAGGAGTGCTGCCATCGGGCGATCAGCATCCAGACAGAGTTTGCGGGAAGTCGCGTCATGATTGCTGTGCGTGTCCCACGGCTGACCATTGCCATAGTAGACTTGCACAAAACGGACTCCACGCTCGACAAGTCGTCGTGCGAGAAGACATCCATTCGAGAAGTGTCCCTCGCCGTACTCTTCCCGGACGGACTTTGACTCCTGATTGAGATCGAATGCCTCCGTCGCTGCAAACTGCATCCGGAAGGCCGTCTCCATCGAACGAATGCGACCTTCGAGCTGAGTATCTCCGGCCCGTTGTTCGAGATGCCTCTGATTCAGCCGGGACATCAATTCCAGTTGCCGGCGTTGATCATCGACCGTCCGCGTTTCATTTCTCAGGAAAGGAATCAGCTTTTCCGGAGCAGTCTCCGAGTGGTTGATGTAAGTCCCCTGATGCTCTGCGGGGAGAAATGCACTTGTCCAAAGAATCGAGAAACGAACGGGACGCCCCGGACAAAACACGACGTAACTCGGCAGGCTCTCGTTCTCCGTCCCCAACCCATACGACATCCAGGCTCCCATGCTGGGGCGTGTCGGCAGGATGGTGCCGTTGTTCATCAGCAGGAGAGCCGGGCCATGATTCGGATTCTCAGTATGTACCGACCTGAGCACGCAGATGTCATCAATGCACTTCGACAGATAAGGCAGCAACTCGCTGACGGGGAGACCGCTTTCCCCCTGTGGCTGAAACGCAAACGGCGATGGTCTGAGGCCGGATGTCTTCCGTTCGGTCCGCAGGTCGGCCGACTCAGGACGTTGCCCGGCGTATTTCTCCAGCAACGGTTTGGGGTCGAACAAATCACACTGAAACGGCCCGCCATTCATGAAGAGATGAATGACCCGCTTGGCCCGTGGCGGCGCATGCGACGCTGTGCTGGCGATCGCACGCGACTCCCCTGCCAGTGCATTCAGCAAGGCCACGGACCCCATCCCCCCGCCGAGCGTTCGCATCATCGACCGCCGTGACTGCACTGGGGGAGATTCAAACGCGGGTGTGACGAGATCGGACATTTCGCTTCAATCGATATACAAAAACTCATTCAGCCCAAGCAGTGCGTGCACGTAATCCGCAAGGACGGTCGTCGCGTGCTCACCATGCGCGGACGACAGGAATTCCCTGCCGGCTTCCAACTCGGTTGCGTCCGGAGTCCGACCGAAAAGGCGATGATAGCACATCTCAATCCTCGCCTGATCACTGGACTCGACGGCCAGTTGTGCTGCGAACGAATCGGCCTGTTGCTGGACGAAGGGAGCATTAAGCACGAAGAGTTGCTGCAAGGGCGTCGTCGTATGGATTCGATGAGGGCTGTGTGAGGTCGATTCGGGAAAGTCGAACAGCCTGAGGACCCGGTTCAAGTCATGACGATGGATCTGTCCGTACACGGTGCGTCGCTGCTGTGAAGGGCCGTCCAGATCATAGGCCGACCCCCCCTGTTGCCGGTCGAGGTGTCCGGTGACGGCGAGCATTGCATCCCGCAGCATCTCGACCTCGAGTCGCCGTCGATTCATCCGCCACAGCAGACGGTTCTCAGGATCAACGGTCTTGCCCTCGGGATGCGAAAGGCTCGACTGCCGATAGGTCGCGGAGAGCACGATCTCACGATGCAGCCACTTCAGCGACCAGCCGTGACGGATCAACTCGTTTGCCAGATAGTCGAGCAGTTCCGGATGCGAGGGCGGGTCCCCTTGTGAGCCGAAGTCGCTGGGCGTCCGTACCAACCCCTGGCCGAAATGCTGTTCCCAGACACGGTTGACGATGACCCTGGCAGTCAGGTCGCGGGCCTCGGTGAACAGGGCCTCCACGAGATCACGCCGTCCGCTGCCGTTGTTCAATTTTCGCGGCTCGTCCTTTGACAGCACCGAGAGGAAGTGTCGTTCGATCACCTTTCCGGTGTTCGATGGATTCCCCCTCACAAACATCGGCAGGTCCCGAGCTTCGCCCGGTCGATATTCGAGTTTCGTCAGATCAGGTCCGTCAGCCTCGACATAAATGCTCGAATCAACCATCACATGAGCCGACACAGCGTCGTAGTGAGGCGTGCTGTTGCGGATGTCCGCGATCTGCTGTTCGAGTCCTTGGCGGGGTTCCGTCTCGTCCGTCTTCAACTTGCCGAGTTGCTCCTCAATTTCACGCACGCTCTCTCGCGCCTGCATGACACGAGCGGCTTCGTCCTGTGGTAACAGAGGTCGGTCACCCAGTTGCGAACTGGCAAAGACGCCCGCCAATGCATAGTAGTCCTGGCTGCTGATCGGATCGAACTTGTGATCATGGCAGCGGGCACACGAAACCGTGAGTCCCAGGAACGTGCGAGAGACAGCGTCGATCCGTTCGTCCCATTCGTCTGCAACAACCTGCTTGATGACATCCGGGGCCAGCCGCAATTCTTTCCAGTACGTCGGGCTGAGTCCGAGAAACCCCAGAGCCGGGAGGTCTTCCAGTTCTACGTCCGGCAACGAGTCAGCTGCCAGTTGCAACTGCACGAAGCGGTCATAGGGCATATCGTCGTTGACAGCACGAATCACCCAGTCGCGATACAGCCATGCCTGACCGGTGCTGTTGAGCCACTCGGCCGTTGTGTCCGTGTAACGAGCCAGATCCAGCCACACCCTGCCCCAACGCTCCCCGAACGTGGGGCTACCAAGCAACCGATCAACCAGCCTCTCCGCAGCGAGTGGATGTGAATCATTAACGAACTGCTCAACCTCCTCGGGCGACGGCGGCAGTCCCGAAAGGTCGAACGACACCCGGCGAATGAACGTACGTCGATCGACTTCGGACGACGGGGGCACTCCAGCCGCAGTCAGACGTTGCTGCACGAATACATCAATCGCATTCCGCGCCCAGTCGCCATCGATTCGAGGGACTGACGGAGGAACAATCTCCTCAAAAGCCCAATGCCCGGCCCAGGGGGCACCCTCCTCAATCCAAGTGCGTAACAATTCAATCTCACGCGGTGTGAGAGACTTCCCGGACTCGGAGGGCGGCATCCGCTCGCTGTCATCGTTCGTGGTGATCCGCTGATACAGCAGGCTCTGCTCAACCTGATGCGGCACGACCGCCGCGACTCCGTCCCGGAGTTCCTTGACGCTCTGCTCCAGATCCAGCCGTAACTCAGACTCGCGATCCCCATCCGGACCGTGACACTGAAAGCACTTGTCAGACAGGATCGGCCGAATGTCCCGCCGAAAATCCACGTCATGTGGCTCCGCCGCGAACGACCTAACGACAGGCAATGCCCCCAAAGGAATCGCGATCACCCAGCAGGCAATATCAAACCAGAAATTCCGCATTCGCCCTGTCACACCGCGCCACGAGTTCAGGTCATCCACGACCGCTTGCCTAGCTGAGAATCAAGATCGATCACGCAGTTGGAAATGGCCATTACCGAATTATGTGGTCTCAGAAGCTTTCTGAAAAGCGGAGGTGATGTACCAATTGCTTCTAATCAGGATGCCAGAGAGGCGAGGATCGTCACCCTCTGAAGGCCCACGAACGGTGGTGAAAGCGTCCCATGTCATTTACAAAGCTACGGGGAGCTCTCTGACAGCTTCTGCAGCAACGTCTTTGCCTCGACGCGGACCAAGGAGTCCTTGTTCTCATTGGCGATTGGGGTGAGCAGCGCCATCAACGATGCCTTCTGCTCGGTATCCAAATGATCGCTCAGTTCGCCAAGTGCCTTCATTGTGTTCGTGAGCAACAGCGTGCTCTCAAACCGTTCGGCGTCAATTGTTGAACCTTCACTCGAGGAAGGGGGTGAGGGCGGACTGTCCAGCGTATCTCCGGCGTGTTGTAGCACGTGTTCAAACACGGGAAGGCCCTTCGCGGAACCTCTGCGAGCGAGGGCAATCGCAGCATTCGCGCGAGTGAGTTCATCGTCGTGCTCCAGCAGGACTTCAAGTCGCTCCTGAGCCGATGGCTGATCAAACATTCCCAGGGAAAATGTCGCCAGATGACGAATCAGCTGGTCAGCTTCCTCGCTTGCTGCGATGAGTTCAGGGACAACATCTGTTTCCTCGATCGCCTTTCCCTGCTCATGCAAGCGGTTTGCCGTTGTTGCGATGGCAGCGATGGCGTTCCTGCGAACGTCTCGATCCTCATCAGGTTTCATCGCTTCAATCAGCACGGGCATCGTAACGTCCGGGACGTCCATCAGTCCCAGCGTCCTCGTGAGAAATTCCTGCTGTTTATAGTCGTCCTCGGACATTGTTCCTTGCGCCAGCGAGTCTCGCATGAGTTGCGTCAATTCGACCGCGACGTCACGGTTCTGCGAGAGGGGAACACCATCTGCAGTCGCATTGGCCTGTAACATCTGAGCAAGACCCAGTGCGCCTCGCCAGCGAATATGTGCGTTATCGTGCCGAACGTCAGTGAGTTGCTTGCGCCAATCCTGCTCACCGGAAGCAAGCTTCCCAAACAGCAGATAGACACCGATCACCACCGTCACGATCAGTGCGGGGACCAGAAACAGCTGCACAATAAAGCCCGCAGACGGTGGCTCGACCGGTGGAAGATCAGCCAGATCCCGCGGCGGTTCAACCCCAAACTCGTCTTCCCGTCCGGCAAGCGGGTCAGGGGGCTGTGGATAATCGGGAGAGTCCTGCATGGCGCAGCCTGTCGAGTTCGTGAGGAGTCGACCGGATCGCAACCAAATCGAGAGCGCGGTCAAACCATTTCGTTCATGTCTGTCTCCAGTCTAGGAAGGCGGCGAGATGCGTCAAGCACATGGAATTTCAGGATTGGCCCGAAGCGAAGTGGTCGACGAGTCGATTCGGTCTTTCAAGTCTTCAACAAGTGGATAGAATCAGGTTGCCTGCTTATGCCCATCTCGAAAAGAGGTGTGATGTGCATCTGATGTTTCGTGTCTGCTTTACTGTTGCTGCGATTTCTTTCTGGTCAGGGCCAGCTCTTGGCCAGTCGATCGTGGTTCAGCAACCAGTCGTGCAGCGGTTCGGGGTGAATACGGCCGTCAGTGTACCTGACCAGGGGAGCGTGTTCCTGGGAGGTGTTTCATCGGCCCAGACGTTTGGCGGATCGCAACGACCAGCCCTTCCCTCATCCCGGCAGTTTCGCTCGGTCACTCACAGTGGTGCGAGCGTGAATGTCACCATTCACGATTTCGCGGAGATGGACAGAGCAATTCTTAGTGTTGCGGGTTCACAGACTGCGACACATTCCAGATCAAACGCAACTGGAATGTCGGCCTACGCCCGCGAGTCCCTTCTCAAACGGCATGCCGCTCGAAAACGCTCGGCTCCTGGCTACGCGGCAGAGGGTTCCACAATCAGGCGATTGGGCAGTCGCACCTTGCCGTAGCGTTCACCTTTGGTGTCGTAGAAGTAGATGACGTTTTGATGACTGGCCCAGATCGCACTGAGTTTGATGCTCCTTGGTCCCTGCAGATGGAACTGAAGACCGCACGAGTTTCCCTGCTGGCTGAGTTCAAAGACACGGGTCTGAAACTGGTCGGCCAGGAGGTTCTCCCGCTCGCATAGCGAGAGATGCACAAAATTCTTCAGTTCATCAACGGTTGTGATCTGCTCGGGAGTCACAGGTGTCCGGTTCTGTTGAGGGGCCGACAATCCGCAGGCTGACAAAGCGAAGATCGGCACCGGTCGCTCCTCACTTCGATGAGGGATGACCGTCCGCTACGGCCCATACGATGTCGATCGTCCGGACATTCCGACTGACCCGTCCGTCAGAACATTCTGTCAAGCGCAAGATGTCAAGATGTAACGACTGACGAAGATCGTGGGGCAAGGCACCACGGTTGCTGATTCCTCAACCAACACAACTGATCCAAACGTGTGTTTCAGTGTGTGTGTTTCAAACGGTTTCAGTGGGTCATTGCATAAAAGAGGATGTTGATGCCCAGCGGATAGGCCCACTTCTCCGAGAAAGTATGGAAGTAGCGTTCGTCAACGCCTTCGCGTTCCCAGCCGTCCCCCACGTCGGTGTTGTGACAGATGATCATCTGCAGGCCGCCCTCGTCGTCGAAGTAGGCCCGATAGTGGGGCGTCTGTGCATCGTGACGCTCGTAGGTCAAACCCGAATACAACCACTGGATCGACGGGATCTGCGGCTTTTCGGTGAGGTCATACACAATATGGAAGATTGGATGATCGAGCGGCAACTCGACCGGCTCATGCCCGGGAAAGACGCGTTCGATGTCCCGGTAGAAGAATTCCCATTCCGGTTCACCCCAGAAGTCATCAACAAACACGAACCCGCCGTTGTCGATGTAGCGTCTGAGCGTTTCGACGTCCTCATCAAGCAGCCCCAGACCATGTCCCGGTTCAATGATGTAGATGAACGGGAAGTCGAACAGCTTTGGGTCGTCAAGATCGAGGATGACCGGGTCGGGATTCACCTTGAGTGATGTGAGTTGCTGTAAGCGAAAAGAGAAGTTGAGGTCGCTGTCCGGATAATCCGTCGCCCACTTGCCCCATCCCCCATAGTCGTTGTATCTCAGACGAGCAAAGGTAAACACATCGTTCGGGAACTCGGCATCCGTCTCCCAGTCCGGCACACCGGCCCGATCGAACTGAAAATCCATCGGTCTTTGTCGACGGCGTCGCATGCCGCCATCGAATTGACCATATGAACTGCCAGAGATCCCCACGAGAAGGAGCACGATCAGAAGACGGCGATTCATGTCAGACAGTCGCTTCTGCAGAGGAGGACGGGACGGGACTTCGAGCTTACAACATTGTACCAGAGCCGACGAAACACGTCCGTCGAATTGGTCTCTTTCGATACGCTTAGATGCTCCTTTGATTATTGAGGGGAGCTATCGACGCTGTCTTCAGCAGGGCGGATCGAGGTCAGTTTGAGAAGGAGGTGTTGGGCCTCACGATAACGGGGAGCGACCTCGAGGGCTTGCAGTGAGTGACGCTTCGCCTCTTCAGACTCACCAGTGGCTGCCAAGTGCTTTGCCAGTCCGAAATGCACTGTGGCCGGGTCGTTGGGAGACAGGTCGAGCAATGATTGATAGGCCGTGACCGCAGAAGCATGATTGTCTTCCTGCTCAGCGGCGAAGGCCAGTGCTGAGTGAGGAATCGGGGTGAGCGGATTGACGGCCATCAGCCGGCCCGCATTCCGTTTCAATGCCTCCCGGTCATCTCTTTCCCGTGCCAATTCGATCAGCCTCACAAAGACATCGGTCGCATCTGGATCGTACGTGGCATAACCTTCCAGTGTCTCGACCTCAGCGTCCGTCTCGTCGAGTCGTCGTTGAACTCTCGCCAGTCTGCGGTAAGCATTGTCGTCGCTGGTATCACCTGGATAGAGATCAATCAGCCGCCGCAGCATGTGCTTGGCTTCATCCCAGCGTTCATTGGTGATCAGGACGTCTGCGAAGATCGACAGTCCTCGAATGTTACCCGGATGATCGGCCACCCACTCACGCAACAGGGGTTCGCTGTCCTGCTCATTGAGAAGTCCCGAGAGATCGGGCGTTGTCCAGTCGACCTCCGGGGCGAGGTCGTCGGCTTCCCGACGGGCGAACTCGCGAAAGCCTGTTTCAATCGCGGGCAACTCCTCCGTATGGCGCGGCAGCGACTCATTGATGGGCATTCCCATTGAGAGATCACCCAGCACGGACTTGAGTGCCTCGAACCCGTAGGTTTCGACGAGGTACTCGACCACCAGCGAAGACTCGAAGTAAGCGAACTGGACATCCTCGCCGCTTTCTGCTTCCAGGAACGCACTGCTCAACTCGGCGACGGGGGTCATTTCTCCGGAAAGAATTCGCTCTCGCCAGCGAGGCGACATCGCTTGCCCCCAGCGCGGGTCAGCCAGACGTTCCTCGTACACCGAGATGCCCTCACTCAGCCAGCGGGGCATGCGATTCCGCGTCAGCTGCAGGGTGACGACGTGGCAGAACTCATGCCATAAGACGGCCTCCCAACTGGCAGGATTCGCTGCTTGAGATGCTGGACTATTGGCCGTGATGACTTTGCCAAAACAGACGCCCAGAAAACCGGGGATGCCCGGCATGCCAAATGTTCGCACCTCGAAATCGGCCGGATCCGGGAAGATCTCGACTGTGACCGGTTCCGTCAGTTCCAGCCCATACTTCTGACAGAGATGCTCCTTCGCCCGATGCAGAAGGTCCAACACTCGCTGACCATAGACGCGCGCCTCGTGAGCGTGCATCCTGAGGATAATCGTCTCATCCTCCAGCGTAGTGAACTCTGACATCTCGTCCCGTAACGTCGTCAGATTGTAGGCCGTGACATCGTATCCGTCGGCCTGTTGGACCTCGTCGGCCAACTTCCAGCCTTCATCCACCCGCCCAAGCCGCAACAGGTCCTGAGCCGCCTGCCGCTTTGCCGGAAGGTGAGAATCATCAAACCCAAGAGCTCTCTGTTGAGCTGCGAGTCCCTCTTCAAAGCGATACTTCTGAGAGAGTTCGCGGCCGATGACATGGTCGACCAGCGGATTTGTGCTCCAGCTGGCAAGTGCCTGATCTCGGTGTTTGCTTTCTGCTTCCGGGTCGTTCTGGAGATGTGCGATCGCTGAGAAATACGCGTGAGCCTCGTCATGGCGGGGATTGATTTCCAGGACTTTCATCAGCGTCAATTCAGCCTCGTCGTACTCCTCAGCATCGATTTGCCGATCAGCAATCAGCAGCAATGACGGGATGTGCCTCGGATTCGAATCGAGTGCCTGCTGGAGATGCGCGGCTGACTCCTCCGGATTGCTGGTCCGAATTGCAGAGGCCAGTCCGTAATGAAAGTCGGCATCATCCGGAAAACGATCGAGGGCCCTGCGGAATGTTGATGCAGCCAGTTTGAAGTCGTGCTTATCAAGCGCCAACTGCCCCATCGCACGCGGAGGGGCTTTGCTTCCAGCTGCAGCCTTCTCTGCACGTTCGAAGAGCGATTCCAGGACGTCCTTCGGGTCCACGCCGAGCACGAGAGCCGCGTTCCCCAAAACAATCAGATTGTCTGCATCTGAATACCGCCAGGGAGCCGTTTCGGCCTCTTTCAGAATTTCCGCCTGCATCCGGTCAGCCGCTTCTGGATCATCCGTCCGTCGAAAGGCCTCACGGCCAAGCCATCGCAGCCGGATGCTGTTTTTGTGTTTTGACAGCCCCGCCTCGATCGTCGCCCGAGCTTCCGACCATCGCCCCAGCATGAGTTCCATCTCCGCCTTCAGGACGTGCCAGCGGTCGTAATAGATGTTGCCTTCGAGGGCGGTTGCCGCTTCCTGCAAGGCTTCTTCATACTGACCGCTTTCCGCCAATCTTTGTGCTTTGGCAAGGTCAGCCGCCCGGACATCTCCGATGACAATCGCCAGAAAGAGCATCGCTGTATTCAGCCTGACGATATTGCCTGTCGTTTTGATGAAATCACGATGCATGGTAGACGAATTTATTTTTTGGATGCATTGATTGTCTGAAAACGGAAGCCCCGAAACAACCGCTTGGCAGTAAACATTGCTGCTCTGAATGCACGTCCGGATACGAGCCTCGTGAAACCAATGCTCGGATACGAGCTGGAATTTCCTGTCACGCTACTGCTCAACCTGGGCGAATTTGACAGGAGTAAACAGAACCAGCAGAGAGCAGAATCAATGGAATATCAGGCAAATAAACGGTCGCGCGGATCTGGTCAGCTTCGGAAATCCGAGAGAGTGATTGGTCCCGAACGCCGCCATCCACAACTTCGGTCATGTCTTCGATGACGTTCGATGAGAGTTACGACGATGCCATATTGAGGTGGGGACATGGTTACGCGATCCAAGATGTTGCCAAAAGGTTGATATTAAAGAATTTCCAATTGACCGACCCGACGGAAGGCACTATAAGTCGCGCTGTGTTGAACGAATCAACTCCGTCTGGACTGAGATTCCGATTCGATACAAGTGGCAAATGGATATGCTCACAGACGTCTCGTATCGGGTGCCATCGGGACGGAGCACAAACACCATGCACCCAATTCGTCTCAATGAAGGAGCCAACGGATATGGCAACCAGTACGACGACCCGTAAGACCGCGAAGAAGTCAGCTGCACAGAAGCCGTCAACCAGCAAGCCAGCAGCCAAGTCGGCTAAGGCACGGACCGGTGCAGCCAAGAAAGCAACTGCTGCGAAGCCTGCTGCAAAGAAGGCAACCAAGGCAGCGTCTGCTTCCAAGTCTGCAAAGCCGCGCAGCGGTGCTGCCAAGTCAAAGGCTGCTGCCAGCAGCAAGCCTGCAGTGAAGCGCTCCACGGCTGCCAAGTCACCGAAGAGCCGCCCCGCTGCTGCGAAGAAGCCAGCTGCCGCCAAGGCCGCAACCCGCACGACCAAGGCGCGTGCTGGAGCTGCCAAGCAGAGCTAAGTAGTCGGCATTTCTGTCAAGACAGGCAACAGGCTGAGCTTTTCCGCTCGGCCTGTTTGCGTTTCACCGGCCTTCCGTCGACAATCCTCACGACTTGTGTGCTGACTCGCCATGCCGGAGGCATCCTTGGAACCCAGTCCGTTTCGATTTCTGCGAAACCTGAATCGCAGTCGTGAGATTGCCACCGTGCTGCTAAACCACGGCTTCGGCGATCTGGTTGAGCGGTTGCATCTCGCGAAATACCTGCAATGGGGCAAGCGGGTCATTCTTCGCCAGGAAATTGATGCGCATCAGGGAGTGACACCTGCGAAACGGATTCGTCTGGTTCTCCAGGACTTGGGTCCCAGTTTCGTCAAGTTCGGACAGGTCATCAGCACACGGCCCGACCTGATCCCGCAGGACATCATAGATGAGTTGGCTAACCTGCAGGAACAGGTCCCGTCATTCGAGTCGGACGTGGCGATGGCTCAGGTGGAGCAGGAACTGCACGGAAGTATCGACGCGTTGTTTGTCAGCTTTGACCGGAACCCTGTCGCCGCAGGCTCACTCGCACAAGTGCACCGTGCGGTGACTCACGATGGAACCCTGGTTGCGGTCAAGATCCGACGCCCGAACGCCGTCCGCGACATTGAACGTGACCTGGCGCTGATGACGGATCTAGCAATCCTCGCAGAACGGCATCTCCCTGAGATCGCGGTGTTCGATCCGGTCGGCCTTGTCAGACATTTTTCTCGAATCATCCGTCGGGAACTCAACTTTCGTCGGGAAGGGCAGACGATCGAGGAGTTTCGCAGACTCTTTCACAATGATGCCACACTCCGGATTCCGAGAGTCTTCGAGAAACTGACCACCGACGCCGTGCTGACGATGGAATACCTGGACGGATGTCGCGCTGATGACATGCAGAGAATCGCGAATTCGAACATTTCGCCTGCAGCCCTTGCGTCTAACGGAGCCCACATCTTTCTCAGGCAAATCTTTGAATTTGGGGTGTTTCACGGCGATCCTCACCCCGGCAACTTGCGGGTGATGCCCGATGGTTCGATCGGACTGCTTGATTTTGGCATGGTCGGCGTGATCGATGATGCTAAACGGGAGCAATTGATCGATCTGTTTCTGGCGGTCGAACGACAGGACTCTGCCCGGTGTGTAGAACTGATCAAGGAGATCGGACAGCCAAGTCGAGGCCTCGACGAGATTCTGCTTCGGGCTGACGTCCGAGACTTCGTGGAGAATTACTATGGCGTCGCTCTCGATCAATTGAATGTCGGACGCATGTTGACCGATTTGGTTGCCATTCTGGCCAATCACGGTCTGCGTTGCCCTGCCGATTTGATGTTATTGATTCGCAGCTTTGTCACGCTGGAGGGGTTGGGACGTGAGTTAGATCCGAATTTCAACCTTGCGAATGAGGTTGCCCCCTTCGTCTCGCGGATGGTCAGGGAACGATACAGTCCGCGGAGGCTTTTTGACCGATCGTTGGACGATCTGAAGGTGCTGCTGAAGGCTGCTCATGAGCTCCCGCTGGAACTTCGAAACACGCTGAAAAAGATCAGCCAAGATGAGTTGAAACTTCAGTTCGAACATCGGGGGCTAGATCAGCTGATCACCGAGTTCGATCGTTCCAGCAATCGCGTCGTCGTGGGACTGGTAACGTCTTCACTAATTGTCGCGTCCGCGCTCATTGTGCGCGCGGGAAGTGCTTCCCCCTGGCTGACCATCCCCATCTTCGTGATCTCTGGACTGCTCGGCGTCTGGCTCATCTACGGCATCCTGCGCAGCGGCCGACTGTGACGCACCGGCTGATCTAGGGCCGCAGTAAGCACGGAAACTGCAGCCTTCTCCGTTGTCCCCGGAAGTTCGGATATTCTCACGACTCGTGACTGCTGAATGTCGGAATGATCACTGGTGAGAAAGTCACGCAGTTCGAGAGGCATCGCGATCTCACCTGCATCCTGAGTGGACGATTCATCATCGACAATCAACACCTCCGGATATTTTGCAGTCAGCAATGCGGAAATCGCCAACCGCTTGTCCTCGTCGTCTCCTTGGACTGCAATTCGTAGTGGACGTTGCAGCAGCCGTGATCTCAGGGATTGAATCGATTCATCAAACAATGGATGTCGAACGTCCGCTGCGATGTCAACGAGCGGGTCGAGGACGAAGCGACGATACCACATGTGGGGGTGCGGAACCTTCAGCGGCGGTTCACGAACGATCGCGTCGTCGAAGAGAATTAGATCTAAATCCAAAGGCCGCGGCCCCCAGCGACTTCCTGTCTCTCGGCCGACGGATGCTTCAACAGATTTTAACAGCCGAAGCAATGAGAGCGGTTCAAGCTCGCAGGTGAGCGTCGCAGCCGCATTAAGGAACGTGTCTCCCGAGCATGGTCCCACCGGTTCGGTATAGTAAACCGGACTCGCTGCGATGACCGAGACTCCCTCGGCTTCATCCAGGAGATCAAGGCCGCGGTCCATCGTCGCGATGACATCGCCAACGTTGCCTCCAAGTGCGATGTGGCAGGTGGCCATGTATTGCGGAAAGATTAGTCAGTTAGTTTTTGGTCAATGACAACTTCATAACGGGAGAAGCCGGGCGTGTCGACTCTCTCGGTCTGTGAGCCGGTCTGAGCAACCACGAATGCCTCTGCGCTCGGGACTGATTGTGTGAGTGCGGACACACCTTTCTCTGCACCGAGGACGCTGACTGCGGAGGCCCACGCGTCGGCTGTGATTCCGTCTTGGGCAATTACGGTGACGCTGCTGTGGCTGGTCAGGCCGAGTCCTGTCCGAGGGTCGAGGATGTGCGAATAGCGGACGCCGTCGATCTCGACGAATTGCACCGAGTCTCCGGATGTGGCGACCGCACAGTTACTCAGCTGGAGAAAACGTGATGGTGCCGCGTCAGGAGTATCAAGCGGTGCGATGCCGATCAGCCAACTCTCTTTTTCGGGCGGAGGTGCACCGGCGACAATGTCTCCACCGGCGTCGATCAGCGCCCGCTTGATCCCATGATCACGCAGAACACGCAGGGCTTCGTCAGCTGCATACCCTTTCGCGATCCCACCGAGATCAAGCCGAATGCCCTCACGGAGGAAGGTGACAGTCTGTGCAGCCGGATCGACAGAAACGTATTGATATCCAACTTTCTGACGTGCTTCGGCCAGCTCAATGTCCTTTGCAAGGATGCCTGCCTTACGGGACTTCCGCCACAAATCCATCAGTGGGCCGACCGTGGCGTCGAACGCCCCTTCGGATTGCTGTGAGACACACTCAGCCGCAGCAATCACGGTGAACAATTCCCGACTCACCTTGGTCGGCTGGCCAACAACAGCCTGTTTGCAGAGTTGCGAGAGTTCGCTATCCGGATCGTAGTGACTGAGGATTCGGTCGAGCTGCCGAAAACGGGCATAGGCTGCCTGAGATGCCTGATTTGCTGTTGGTTCGTCGGCTGCGTATACTGTGATACGGACGGGGATCGCCATGCGGATTTGCAGAAACTCAAACCGCTGAAGCGGTTCCCCTTCCGTCGAGAGAGGCTCGTTTCCGTCTGCCTGACGGGTCGCCATCAGAGCGAGCACCACTCCCAGAACCGCCATGGATGTGCGATACCACACTGTTCCCTCCCCCCTTGATGGTCTCAACATCAGTTCAATTCCAATCCTCAGCCTACGCGTTTGCCGTCCCATGCCGCAAGAACGATTCTCTCTCCGGATGACAGCTGTCATCACGTTGCTGTTGACCGCGTCGCTTTCCGCTGGTGAACCGGACCCAAAGGATCCTTTTCTCCGCGATCCCGACAGTTCGGCCTCAACCGAAGCGGAAATGAAGCCCTACAAGCAGCAGTTGCGGGACACCGAGATTGAGTTTGAGATGGTTCCCATCCCGGGCGGAACCTTCCAGATGGGGAGCCCGCCCGATGAAGCAGGACGGGATGACGATGAAGGACCAGTCCATCCTGTCAAAATTGAGCCCTTCTGGATGGGAAAGTGCGAGGTGACATGGGATGAGTATGACACTTATCGGGCGAACCTCGACATTCAGCGTCGCAATTTGTCGGGACGTTCTGCTGACGAAGTGGACAATCTCGCGGATGCCGTCACGCGCCCGACGACCGAATACACGGACATGACCTTCGGCAGTGGTCATGATGGTTATCCCGCGATTTGCATGACGCAACTGGGGGCCAAAATGTACTGTGCCTGGCTGACGGAAAAGACCGGCCAGTACTACCGTCTGCCAACCGAAGCGGAGTGGGAGTATGCCTGTCGAGCCGGGACGACGACCGCTTACTCATTTGGCGACGACCCGAGTCAGCTCGACGAATATGCCTGGCATTACGGAAATGTAGATGAAGATCGCCAAGTGAACTACCAGAAAGTTGGACTGAAAAAGCCCAATCCCTGGGGCTTGCATGACATGCACGGCAATGTGATGGAATGGTGCCTCGACCAGTACGTGGCAGACGCCTACAAGACGTTCGATCCGAAAGTCGTCACGGAATCTCCGCTGGTCGTGCCCACCCAGTTGTATCCGCGAGTCGTCCGTGGAGGCTCGTGGACTGACGATCCGGAAGCGTTGCGCAGTGCGAACCGCGTCTTTTCGGACCCGGATTGGAAGATTCAGGACCCTCAGCTCCCGCAGAGCATGTGGTATCATACTGACGCAGACTTCGTCGGCTTCCGGATCATCCGCCCACTGACGCCCCCGAGCGAGGAACAGATCAAGGAACTGGTTCTGTATCCCGACATCCCAGACGAACTGCGAAAAGACTAACGATTCATCCCCCATCCTCCTTGTCGCAATCGCGAAGGGGCGACGATGGGGAGGCAACGAACATTGACCAAGATCAATCACTCTTTCCCCGACCGGAGCGAACAATGTCCGACGCGTCCCGCCGTGATTTTCTGAAAACGTCCTCAACCGCTGCACTCACTGCAGGACTTCTTGGCAGTTTATCGAGCCGCGCCTTTGCTGCAGTCGATGACACGATCAAGGTCGGACTGGTTGGTTGCGGAGGACGCGGGACTGGAGCCGCTGCTCAAACCCTGTCTGCTCCCGGCAAGGTCAAACTGGTCGCCGTCGCTGATGCGTTCAAGGATCAGATTCCCCGCACGCTCGAACAGGTCTCAAAGTCCGTTGAAGGGGACGAGACTGCCTCTGTTGATGTTCCCGAAGAACGCCAATTCTCCGGCTTCGATGCCTATAAAGACGTTCTGGCTCTGGATGACATCGATCTGGTGATCTTTGCGACTCCTCCCGGGTTCCGTCCCATCCACTTTGCAGCAGCGGTCGAGGCTGGCAAGCATATCTTCATGGAGAAGCCGGTCGCCGTCGATGGCCCTGGAGTTCGTCAGGTCCTCGAAGCCGCACAGAAGGCGAAGGAGAAGAACCTTAAGGTGGGTGTCGGACTGCAGCGTCGTCACCTCAGCACCTACAACGACGTCATCTCACGGATTCATGATGGAGCCATTGGCGATGTCATCGCCCTGCGTGTCTATTGGAACGGCGGCGGTGTCTGGGAGCCTCGTAAGACTCGTGAAGAGGTTGCAACGGAAATGGAGTACCAGATGCGAAACTGGTACTACTACAACTGGCTGTGCGGAGATCACATCACCGAACAACACATTCACAACCTCGATATCGGCTGCTGGATTAAGAACGCCTACCCTGTCAGTGCACAGGGGATGGGAGGTCGCGAAGTCCGGAAGGACAAGCGATACGGCGAAATCTTCGACCATCATGCCGTCGAGTACACGTTCGAGGACGGCTCGAAGATGTTCAGCCAGTGTCGTCACATCCGAAACTGCTGGAACAGCGTGACCGAACATGCTCACGGCACGAAGGGCTACTCCGATCTCGTTGACAGCCGACGGATCAGGATGGCTGACTACGATGGCTCCAACGAGTACATCGCCAATAAGCTGCAGGGTGAAGATCCGTATCAGACGGAACACAACGATCTGCACGCAGCCATCCGCGCAGATGCTGCTTACAGCGAAGCCGAGTACGGCGCCCACAGCACGCTCGTCTCGATCCTTGGCCGGATGTGCACCTATTCCGGGAAAGAGATCACCTGGGAGCAGGCACTCAACTCCGAAAAGAGCATCATGCCCGAAGAATTCGCCTGGGACGCGATGCCACCGACGACTCCGAACGAAAACGGCGAATACCCCGTTCCTGTTCCAGGAGTCACGAAAGTGCTCTGAACTTGAACGTTCCTCAGTTTGTCATATCAGCCCGTCTCGCTTGCGAGGCGGGCTGTTCTGCTTTGAGCGGTGAATTCCAACGCATCATAGCAGTCGTTTAATCTTCAGCGTTTCTCAACTTCTCGACGAACTCTTCCGATAGGCCAGCTGCCAGTCGAGCCTCGCGCTGGAAGACCTCTCCCCGTGCCTTTACAGGTCTCAGGGGCCAATGCAGATGTGTGACAAATGTTTCCCATTCGTCGAGCCCGTCGGGCTTGAGTTGACGCAGCCATTCGATGCCGAAAGCAACGTGGCGGATCTCGTCACGATGAATCACCCGCATCAATGAGGCACTTCTTTCGTCACCGGCAGCTGTAAATGCGTCCGCGAATTCCAGTGAATGGTCGAGATTGGCCCCCTCAAATACGAGCGGCAGACCTGCGAGATAATCCAATACGCTGGTGAAAGACATGGCCTTTTTCCAGATGTAACAGTTGACCGGCAGATCGCCGAATGACACTCCCAGCATCGCAGCCCGCTCGATGTGCATGCGGGTGTGACGCTGCTCATCGGCCATGACGGTGATCATGCCTCGACGAAATTCCGTCGGCGCTTCTGGAAAAGCCAGAAGCGTCCACGCCATCACTTCGAGCGCCTGCAACTCGTGGTTCGCCATGATGTGGTGGGCGACCGCACGTTTCGCGGGACTCTCGAGTGCCCCGAATGCCGGCATCGCAGGTGCCGTCCTTCTCGGCGCGAACTTCAAATCGACGGGCCGAGCAGGTTCAGGATGCCGCTCGGCCGGACCGGGGGCATGGTCAGTGATGGGGCTGTCAATCGCTTCCAGCTTGAGCGATATCTCCTCACTCAACAGGACTCGCTTTGCGAACTCTCGAATTTCCATGAATGCATGTCTCTGTGGAGATGTCAGGTTTGGGTTGTAACCGTGGGACTAATTCTTCAGCAAGTCGTTTGATGCATAAAAGCAACCCATGCATTCGCTGATGTGGAGTTTCGTCATCACTGCACGGCTTACGCACCTTCACACAATCCATTCCAGACACGCCAACTCCAGGCTTGTAAAGGCGTTGCGACATGCCGTCTCAAAAGGTTGGCGCTTCGGTATTGGTTTTGTTCAGAAGCACGCATGGAAGATCGCGCTGACTCTCCAGTCCGAGGAGAGTGAACAGGCGACCGAATCAGCGTCCCATCGAAGAGGCCACGTATGACTCCCCGACCTATTGTTGCCGTTGTCAGCGACGATGACTCTCTTGTTCATCCGCTATTCCAGGAACTTGGGGAAGCCTACGAGTTGATTGCTCGATCGAGTGTGGCCCAAATGGAGGACGTGATGCGCGGAGTGACCCCCAATGTGTTGCTCATTGATGCCCGGTCAGTGAATGACGGAGGACACGCCATCGATCAGTTCCTCGGGACATCTGTCGAATATGCGAAGGATCTGACCTGCCTGTTACTCTGTGGACGTCAATGTCCCGAACCACTCGAACGACGAATCGCCTGTTCTCGCGTCGAACGCGTCGATGACAGCGATGACATCCCTGCGATTGCAAAGCGGATCGCTGACTCAGAAACTGTAGTCTCCCACCGCACTAGCAGCCCGATCTCTTCTGCAAGGTTCGAGCACGAGGATGCTTTTGCAGAGGTTGTCCTGGAGGGCGTCACGCGACGGTTTGAGACGAACTCAGTTCAGCTCAAGAACATGCTTGAAGATCTGGCGGTCGCAGCCGAGCATGATGTCACGATCCTGCTCATTGGCGAAACGGGCTCCGGCAAAACATTCCTCTCACGGTTGATCCACGAGGCGTCACCGCGACGTAACGAACCATTTCTGCACGTTGCCTGTGGTGCACTCCCACGAGAACTGATTGAAAGCGAATTGTTTGGTCATGAGAAAGGCTCGTTCACGAGCGCTCATGCGAGCAAAGACGGCAAGTTTGTCGCCGCACGTCGGGGGACGATTCTCCTGGACGAAATCGATGTTCTCGGCCCCGAGCAACAGGTGAAGTTGTTACGAGTCATCGAGACGGGCGAATTCGAACCGGTCGGCTCAAACGAGACACACAAGTCGCAAGCTCGACTCGTCGTCGCGAGCAACCTTGATCTCCAGCCTCTCGTGGATCAGGGGAGGTTCCGTCCGGACTTGTACTATCGTCTGAACATGCTCAAGTTTGAGATCCCTCCACTTCGCCGCCGGCGAATGGACATCGTTCCGCTCGCCAAGCTTTTCCTGCGGAAGTTTCAGAAGCAACACAGCATTCAAATTGCCCGCATTGAAGACAGCTTGCTCGACGCTCTGGTCAACTATCCGTGGCCCGGAAACGTGCGTGAGCTTGAGAACGTCATCCAGCGTGCGGTCATTTACTGTCGTGACGGCATCTTGACAGCGAAACAGCTTCCGCCCCACATCGTGAGCGGCGCAGCCGGTCCCACAAACGATCCGTCCGTCAGACTCGAAGGTCACTATCCAACCTCTTCAAAATCGCTCAACGGTCAGATTGCTCTGACCGAGCGAGAGATCATCGAGCAGACACTATTCCAGAACAACTACAGTAAAACCAAGACAGCCAAGGCCTTGGGGATCAGCCGTGTGACGCTCTACAACAAGATGAAGAAGTACGAGATCAACCGGTAGCTGGGTGTCGCAAGTGTTGTCTGAGTATGAGGATAGAACGGAATACGCATCGGTGAGTGAGGACAGAAAGTCGAATCGACCCAATTGACTTGTTCCGGTAGAATCCGGCCCCTCAAGTTTTGATCAGTTCCCACCTTCTGTCACTGCCTCGGATCAACCTGTTTGTTCCCGCGGGCTTCCTTCAGTCGTTCGACGACAGTGATGATTTCCAGGATTGTTGTGCTCATCCTGCTGGCGTCAGTCAGCCTCGGATGTGGATCGACCTCATCAAGAACAGCGACCGAGCAATTGCTTGAGTCGGACGCTGTCGATGCAGCGATCGCACAGATCGACTTTCGACCGCTCGCGAACCAGAAAATCTATTTCAACAAGGAATACATCAAAGACTACAAGGGCGTCGGCTTTGTGAACTCAGACTACATCGTGAGTTCACTGCGGCAGCAGATGGTGACGTGTGGTTGCCTCCTGCAGGATACGAAGGAGGATGCCGATTTCATCATCGAGGGACGCGTGGGCGCTTTAGGCACCGACAGCCACGAGATCGTTTATGGTCTGCCGGCGAACAATGTTCTCAACGCGGCAACGAGTCTGGCTCCCAATGTGCCGACGGTTCCCACGATTCCTGAGATCGCTCTCTCCAAGAAGAAAGACGAATTGTCTGCGGCGAAGATCGCGGTGTTCGCGTATCACCAGGAGACGAAGAGAAGGGTCTGGCAATCCGGAATTTCACTGGCTCGAAGCACGGCGAAGGACACCTGGTTCTTTGGTGCTGGTCCGTTCCAAAGCGGGACCGTTTACGACGGCATCAAGTTCGCAGGCTCGGAACTGGAATTGAAACAAAGTCAGGAAGACCCAGCACAAGTGAAGCTGTCAAACTTCCGCCAGTCATCAGTCTTCACTCCCGCTTCTGCGTTCGCCGAACCACCTGCTGTGGTCGCAGAACAGCCAGCGACCGCAAACGCAGCCGATGGAGTTGTGCCTGCATCAGCAGAGGTACAATCGGTCAGCGAATAATGAATCTCAGACGGTCGGTTCCCATCCCGGCTCGTACTCACGCTTCCAGTAGCCCATTGCTTTCTCGTCGCCAATGATGTGACCGTCCTCCGGGCGACAAATCAGAGTCCGACCCGTGCGATGGGCAATGTTCCCAAGGTGACAGAGCAGCGTACTCTTGTGCCCGGTCTCAATCTCCGCAAACAGTGACATCGGGTCATCGTTGCGGATGGCCGAAAGCAGGTTGGCGATGTGAACGTTCTGATCATAGCTGCCGGAGAACTCCTCGATCAGTTTGTCAGCTCGATCGTAGATCTTAGTGTTCCCGTTGCCGTCGATCTCCATAGACCCTTCTTCGCCAAAGAATCCCACGAATCCGGAGCCGATCGTGTGTTTGTTGCAGCTCAAACCTGTCCAGGTGATCTGCTGTTTGTCCTCGAACTCGAACGCAACGACATGCGTGTCAGGCGTCTCCTGATCATCATCCCAGCGGTATCGACCACCCGACGAAGTTACGCGCACGGGATAGTCGACCCCCAGCCCCCAGCGACAGATGTCCAAAGCATGCACTCCGTTATTCCCCAGTTCGCCGTTCCCCCAATGCCACAACCAGTGCCAGTTGTAATGATGGTTACGGGCATCTCCCATGATGTACTCCTTGTAGGGGACACGAGGAGCGGGGCCTTGCCAGAGGTCGTAATCGAAATGTGCAGGCACCTCAGCAGCAACTCCCTTTCCCATCGAAGGGCGCAGACTGTTGTACCAGGACTGCGACTGATACACGCGGCCTATGATTCCTTCGTGCAACTTCTGAACGGCTGTGATGAAAGCGTCACTGCTGCGTCGTTGGCTCCCCATCTGCACGCAGCGTTGGTTCTTGCGTGCCGCCTTGACCATCATTTCCCCTTCCCAGGGATTGTGACTGCACGGCTTCTCGACATACACATGCTTCCCAGCATTGCAAGCCATGATCGTCGCCGGTGCATGCCAGTGGTTGGGAGCGGCACACACCAGGACGTCAATGTCCGGATCATCCAAGATCTGACGAAAGTCGCTGATCGTCTCCGGGCGATACCCCGCGGACTTCTCGATGTCATCGGCACACGCTGATGCCCGATAGTCGTCAATGTCACAGGCATACTTCATCTTCACGCCATCCTGCTGAGTGAAGCTGCGAGCCAGCGAATGGCCCCGACCAAGACCCATGACGCCAACAATGATCTCATCATTCGCAGGTGGAGTTTTTTCCTCTTGAGCCACCCCGACAGGAACAAGCGACGCCGCGGTTGCAGTGGCGACTGACGTGGAAAGAAAGTGACGACGGTTCAGCAAATCAGACATGGTGGGTTCCTCGAGGCGGGCTGGCGAAGGAGAGCCATCGTTTCTCAGGTTAACCGTCATGTGGCGCAATGTCGAGGAGACATGCGTGTCTCAACTGAGGCTGTCGACTTCGCGGATCAGGAATCCGATCTTCGGAATTGTCGAACGTCTCAGCACGCGACGGAACACCACGAGACATACATCATTTACGTGATTCATCAAATGTCGTCTAGGAGAGCTCGTCATGTTGAGCGACGCATCGAAGATGCGACTCCCGATCGCAAATGAAACTGTTATCGCAGATGTCAGTGAACCGTGAGATAGCAAACAGACCGGTCTTGCTGCGGCGGTAAGTTGCTTCCTAAAGTTCATTCCATGCTGATAACGATCGATCACTCAGCCCGTTCATTCATCGAGACAGGATTCGTCCGTGCTGCCCTGCGCGCCATGTTGTTTGTCTGGACAATCTCACCATTCGGGTGCGGACCGACACCGCCTGCAGCAACACCATCACCAGTGCCCGAACGTGCGCAGGCTGTGAGTGGCTCTGCAGAAGAACATGAATCGACGTCAGCAACATCAAGCACATCGAATGAGATCACGACTGAAGCGACGGAAGGACAGGATGCTTCGCCTGTCGTTGAGGTCGCGTCAATCACTTCGTTTCGGCCTCCCGATCTGCGTCTGCGTCATAATGCTGAACGTCTCAGCATGCTCGGCATCCATGAGTACAAGTCGCGACGACTTCTCCTTTACACCGACATCGATTCCGAGATCGCGGCGACTCTGCCTGAGGTGATTGATCAGGCTTTTGAGGCCTGGGAGGCCTATTTCGGTCCGTTACCTCCCGCGCGCGACGGCAGCGACTACCAACTGACCGGATACATCATGCGGGACCAAACCCAGTTCCGTAAGTCTGGACTTTTACCGCTGCAACTCGCCGCGTTTGCGCATGGCAAGCACGACGGCCAGCAGTTCTGGATGAATGAATCCGAGTTTGAATACTACCGACGGCACCTCATGATTCACGAGGCGACACACTGTTTTATGCAATCGATGGGGGGCACGACTCGCGATGTGCCCGTATGGTACCTCGAGGGGATGGCAGAACTGTTCGCGACACATATGATTGCCGACGATGGTTCGATCGAATTCTGTGTGATGCCGGACACGAAGGACCGATTTATCGGTTTCGGTCGCATCCAGATGATCCAGCGAGCGATTGCTGATGGTCCGCCTCTGACGTTTGATGAAATGATGCAGTTGCAGCCGGAGGACTTTGTTCAGCACAACGAGTCCTATGCCTGGGCTTGGGCCGCGTGCAAACTCGCGAGCACACATCCGCGCTACCGAGACCTGTTTCAACAACTGGGGCGGGAGTATGTTGCCGTGGGATTTCAACATGCCTTCACGCAGCTGCTCGGTCCGGTTCTCGCTGACATCGATGCGGAGTGGACCCTGTTTGCGAGGGATCTCTGTTTCGGGTTTGACATCGAACGGGCAGCGATCCTATTTCAGCCGGGGATCGAAATTGACGCTCCGGAAGGTCAACACCCTGCGACTATCGTGGCATCGCGTGGTTGGCAGTCCTCTGGAATGAAGTTCCATGCGGATGACTTGTCCATCATCACCGCTTCAGGACGTGCGGTCCTCGCTCAGTCGCCCCGTCCGTGGGAGACCGAACCACAGGGGATCTCGATCCGCTGGAACGAAGGAGTTCCGATCGGTCGATTGATCGGGGTGATGGTGTCCGAGCCTGATCCAATCACCGGTCGCCGTCTCGTGGGTGACGTCATAGAAATCGGGACTCAATCGGAATTCACAGAACCGTTCGATGGTACGCTTTATCTGCGGATCAACGATTTCTGGGATGAACTCGAAGACAATACGGGGGAATACTCGGTCTCACGGCGTGCCATCTCGAACGGAAACTGATAGAATTAGTGACAGAACCGCGATTTCAGGTTTCTGCACTTCCGAACGAAGAGTGAGACGAATTGATGGCTGACGAAGTCCAACTGGTTGAGGCACTCAAGCAGGTGATCGACCCTGAACTGATGGTCAACATTGTCGACCTGGGTTTGGTCTATGACGTCTCTCAGGAAGAGGGGACTGTGAATGTGGACATGACGCTGACGAGTCCCGCTTGTCCAGCCGGACCGCAGATTGTCCAGCAGGCCAAGATGGCACTTGAACAGCTGGAAGACGTCGAGACAGCCGTCATCAAGCTTACCATGTCCCCCCCTTGGACCCCCGAACGCATGACCGACGACGCCCGCGACCAGTTGGGCATCTTCTGAGGGATCGACCTCGCACCGAGACAATCGAGATGCCGATCGCTGCAATGCCGCCAGTTGAGTTCCTCGATGCTCTGATCTACTGGCTGGTTCTTGCGATCGTTGGCATCATTGCATTCTTTTATCTGTTGGCTCCGCTGGCCATCTTCGGCTCAATGAAACTCGAAGCGAACCCGCGAGTGATTCGGTTCGATCTGGGTGACTACGAGTGGCCGGAAGCAGCCCAGCGGCTGTTTGAACAGGCATCATCGACGCTCGAAAAAAACGGGTTTGTAGTCACAGAGGGATTCTTCCTTCCCAGTGTGATCAGCAACGTCAAGACGGCTGGGGTCCTGCTGTTGAACCGTCAACAGCGAGATGCTGCGATGATCGTCGCGATGTACGGGCTCCCCGTCTCTGCCGAGAGCCTGAAGACGATGTTTGTTGAGTTCTCCACGAGCTCCCTCGACGGCCACGTGTACGACACGAATAATTCGAGTCAACTTTCATCATTCCCTCGTCCGAGCAACAAGACGACCAACCAACTACCGCAAATCACCGACACAGAGATTCTGTACCGAATTCACCAAGCAGTAATGCAGCACGACGGGATCAGCACTTCAAGCAAGTCGTTCCGAATCGATACCGAGTACAACGGAGATGTCATCACCCTCTTGCAGGATTCGATGCGTGATGAGTTTGAGAAGGCTGAAGCCGCAGGATATCTCAAAAGGGCCGATGAAACGTATTTCGCTCCAACCATCAAGGGAGCGTTTCTAATGGTCTGGAAAGAGTTGTGGCCAGCCAGAACGATCCGCCAAAGATCGCGTGATCGGAGAGCACAGGCACTCCTCAATGAACTCCAGCGACAAGGGCTCGAGATTACCTGAAGGGTCACTTTCCAAAGGTGGGATCGTTTCTGTCGGATCGCCAACGGTCGAGTCTGCAAGATAATTCCACCTTGACCTCTGTGTGATCAGGAATATCAGCCAGATCGTTCAACTCGTCCGGATCGCCGGAGAGTTGAAACAGCTGATCGCGTCCGACTTGTGGATAGGAAATGTACTTCCACTCGTCTGTGCGAATCATGCGCTGGCGATCGAGGAAGTGTGCGAAGACCGCGTCATGGATCTGGTCGGTCTCTCCACGGAGAATGGGCTTCAAGCTGCGACCATGCACCGTGGCAGGGATTTCGATGTCTACGAGATCACAGATTGTGGCATAGAGGTCGCGCAGATAGCATTGTGCGGTGGTCGTGCGGCCGGATTCGATGGTTGGTCCCCTGAATATCAAAGGCACGCCGATGGTGTGTTCATACATGTTTTGCTTCCCACGCAGACCATGACTCCCGATCGCAAGACCGTGATCGCTGGTGTAGATCACGATCGTCTGCGAACTGAGCAGTTGTTCATCCAGCACATCAAGAATGCGACCGACCTCTTCATCCAAATGTGAGAGCACGGCGTAGTACACGGCGAGGGCCGCTCTGGTCTGCTCGGGAGTTCGTGGGAAATCGAACAACAATTCGTCGCGGCCGCGAGCATTGCCATGATCAAAAGGATGTTCCTGGGCGAAGTTCGCAGGAAGTGGCATCGCGTCCGGTGTATAGACCTGTTCATAGCCCCTCGGGAAGAACAGGGGGTCGTGCGGAGCCGTGAAGTTCACATGTAACAGGAACGGTCGCTCGTGTTTCTGCTGGAGAAACTCGATTGCTGCGTCCGCGAAAGTTTCACTGATATCCGGCGTGAGACCCACGCCCTTCTCGGGGAAGAGTGTGCCGTCGTCTGACTGGAAGATCCAACCGCGATAGCCCGTGACGGGCATGCCCTTCCAGTCGACCGGGGACATCAACGGAAAGCGACCACCTCCGGCCGCATACAGTCCGATTGTCTGTGTATAGCCGCTGTCGCTCGGACGTCCGACGGTGTGCCACTTGCCGACGTAACACGTCTCGTATCCGTGTGTCTGTAGGGTTGTCGCCAAGTGTGGCACATCCGGTTTGGGAGTCAGGCCGAAGTCCTGCTTCCCATTCATCAGACCGTCACGACCTGTCAACAGCTCAGCTCGACTGGCCACGCACAACGGCATGGCCGTGATGGCCCGAGTGAATGTCGTCCCTTCCGCGACTAGCCGATCCCAGTTGGGAGTCTGGATGATTTCGTTTCCGAGCGCATGGATCGTGTCCAGACGCTGGTCATCCGACACAAGCAGCAGAATATTTGGCGGCGAACTCTGTCCAGAACATGGAAATACGAGCAAGCTGACACCCACTACAGTCGCACAGATACTCCAGCGTAACAGTAATCCAATCCGTGCCGCATCGGGATCTGCGTAATGTCGCTGCACCATACCTGGTCCGGTCTGAAAATGTCCAGATTCCTCAGCAAATATGGGTGTTTCTGGTGTGCCGGATGTGGTGTCGTCGTGCGACGCCTGTCGTAGCACTATATCACCTGAGTGGGATTCGAAAATCAGAAGCCCCAGGTGGTCATGAAGTAGAACTGGTGGGCGTCGTCGCGGGCGAGGGCTGCCTGGTTATCGACGGCGTCGCCGTACCAGAACCAGAAGTAGCCGGCTTGCAGTTGCAGGTTCGCGTTGACCTGGTAAGTGGCCAACAGGTCGAGCTCGTTGCCGAGCGTTTTTTGTGGTGTGGCGGTGTTGCCGAGCGAAGCACCGGCGATGTTGTAGATGTAGTCGTTCTGACTGGCCTTATCGAACCAGTGATAGTGCGCTGCCAGATTGAGCTTCTTCGCAGGTTGCACGGATGCCTGGATGCTGTAATCGATCAGGTTGGCTCCGTTGAAGTTGTCGATCAGACCCCAGTATGCGTGACCGAGCGGGTACAGCGTGTTGACTGTGTTGATCTCGCCGTCGGTCGGGTCGTCGTCACCTGAACCCCACCAGAAGAGTCCTTTGATGGAGGGGCTCCATGCGACCTGATTGAACGTCACGCCACCGATGGTCGACAGGAATCCGGCATTGACGTCCTGTTCCCCTGCGACCGGCATGAACACATCACGTCCAAACTGATAGCCACCTTGCAGGTCCCACATGTAAGTGAGGATCGTCTCATCACCGGTTTTGTCGGCGTAGGTTCCTGCATAGCGGGCACCGATGGTATGCCGATTACCGTCTTGAAGGGTTGTGACCGGTTCGGACTGATCGTTCCAGAGCCAGAACAGGTCGATGGTCCCGTTTTTCGCTTTCTTGTAAGTTGCATAAATACCGCTGAAGGTAATGCTCTGATCAGCCTGGTCAAAGCTGTGGGGATGAAAGGCTGCAGCGGAGGCGGCCCCGTTGTTCGGCCGCACGACAAAGCCATCGATGTTCCAGTCCTCTCCCGAGTAGTACAACTTACCGCCTTCGAAGTTGCGATACGTATTCGACCACCCCAGTGGCGAGATGAGATGCTGATCGCCGTATTGCAGGAAGATCCGTCCTGCCTGACCTCGCAGATCGCCACTCTCCAGTTGCAGCAGGCGGACATCGACGTAGTACTGGAGCAGATCCCAGCGATTCTCGTCGATGGGAAGAATGGGCAGGTCTTCGTTGAATGCGGATGCATCAATGGCCTGCACGTAACCCTTGATCCAGTCGTTGCCGACCTCAAGGAAGGGAGAGAACCGCCAGAGCTGATAGGTGTCGCGGCGGACGTTGCCCATCGGACGCAGTCGGTTTCGTTCGTCCATGTAGCGGTATCGCAACTCGCCGCCCATTGAATACTTGACGTCTCCAAAGAGCGTCTGACCGCGGTAATCGTGGAGCAGTGGTTTGTCGCTGCAGATGAAGCAGTCGTCTTCTCCACATCCAGTCAACAGGCAACCGCCGCACTCTTTCTTGCCGGTCCCACAGCCATCACAACCCAGCATCCCATCGCAGCCGAGTCCGTCGCAAGACTGGGCTCCGGTACAAGCACTGAGATCACATGACTCATTGGGAGAAAACAGTTCATCGACATCCGACAACACAGGAGCAGGTTCGGCTGCCGGGACAGGTGACTCTTCTTCAGTCGGGACATCGCTTGATGGAACGGGAACCGACTGAGAGGCGCTGACCCAAGCCGGAGTGTGCGAGGGGCTATCTTGGGCCGAGGCGGTTTGTGAAAGCGCGAAAGAAATCAACAGCAGGACGACGCCATTCCTCCGTGGCATGACTCAACTCCATTTGTACGGACCACTTTCTGAAGCGGTCTCTCAGAAATCTGACCTCACCACTCACTTGGCGAATCGGCAATTTGGCCGACCGGAGCACGTGGAGGTCGCAGATTCGGTTTCGTCGAGCTTCGCTCACTCTGGCCAGTGAATTCCGCCTTCAGGAATTTCCTTCGAGAAATCAAGAATCGTCGCATTCACAATCGAAATAACCATCATCATTGGTTGACTGCTTCTGTTGCAGATTTGCGCATTTGCAAGGCAAAAAGCATGTTTACCCAGAAGCTCCGGAGCTGGCTGCTGAGTTTCCCGGAGGATGAATCTTGTTCGGAGATGAGTCATTTTGGCACGCATCCCTCGACAAGAACCATGTGAACGCATGGGCCCTTATGTCGCTTGGCATAACGATTGCAGAGTGGGACCTGCGTCGTGTGACCACGACAAAACTGCAATCGCCCTGTTCGCTGCGCCCCGAAACAGGCGGAATTCTCATTGCCCACGGAGAAGCAGCGACTATGCCACGTTCTGGTTTCTTCCTGCGATTTGACGTCCCATCGATTGGTTCTCGCTTGATTGCCTCGCATGTGTCTCAATCACGTCCCGACTTCCAGCAACGATCGCAACAAGTTGGCAATCATCACTCGCTGAAGCGCTGGCATCGCCATCGCTGACATCCGGCTTCATCTCGTTCCGGTCGCGCTCCACCGGCTGACGTAACTTGGCCCGCTGTCTCTGACAGAGGCTTGCCAGACTTCTTCTATCTCTCTGAACACGGGAATCCTTGCGCCGATGGAACTCCAGAACAAGGCAACACGGATCAGGCTGTTTGACATCAACTCACCCCAGATGCGTGCGTTCCATATGTCATGGTTCGCATTCTTCCTGTGCTTCTTTGCGTGGTTCGGCATTGCTCCATTGATGAAGGTCGTCCGCGAAGAAATGTCGCTGACCAAAGAGCAAATCGGGTGGTGCATCATCGGATCAGTCGCGATTACGGTTCTGGCGCGGCTGTTCATCGGCTGGTTGTGTGACAAGATTGGTCCGCGCCTCGCCTACACCTGGCTGTTGCTGGTCGGATCAATTCCGGTGATGGCGATTGGATTCGCCCATGACTACATCTCATTTCTGCTTTTCCGAATTGCAATCGGTGTGATTGGCGCGTCTTTCGTGATCACGCAATATCACACCTCGATCATGTTTGCCCCCAACTGTGTCGGAACGGCGAATGCGACATCCGCCGGTTGGGGGAACCTGGGAGGCGGTGTCACCCAGTTGGTCATGCCGCTCGTGTTCGCATTCTTTGTGGGAACGATCGGACTTTCGTCCGCCGCCGGATGGCGGGCATCGATGTTCGTCGCCGGTCTCATGTGTGCGCTGACAGGCATCGCCTACTACTTCCTGACTCAAGACGCACCCGATGGAAACTTCAGCGACCTGCGTGAACGCGGACTGATGCCGGAAAAGAAGTCCGTCAACGGCACGTTCATCGAAGCCTGCAAGGATTACCGCGTCTGGGCGTTATTCGTGGTGTATGGGGCCTGTTTCGGAATCGAGTTGACCATCAACAACGTCGCTGCACTCTACTTCGTCGATTACTTCGAGTACTTCCAGCAGATGGACAACGTGAAAGCCCTCGGCATTGCCGGGCTGATCGCCAGTCTGTTCGGTCTGATGAACATCTTCGCGCGGACGCTGGGAGGTTACTTCGGCGACAAGTTCGGCGAGAAATGGGGTCTTTCCGGACGAGTCCGCTGGTTGTTTATGGTGCTCTTCTGCGAAGGCCTCGCTTTGATGCTGTTCTCTCGGATGAACGTGCTCTTGTTGGCGATTCCGTCGCTGATTGTCTTCAGCCTGTTTGTTCAGATGAGCGAGGGGGCAACGTTTTCCGTAGTGCCCTTCATTAACAAGCGGGCACTCGGATCGGTGGCGGGTATCGTGGGAGCTGGCGGAAATGCTGGTGCCGTTGCAGCGGGCTTTCTCTTCAAATCACCCGCCCTCACATGGCCAACGGCTCTGTTCATTTTGGGCGCGATCGTCACCTGCAGTTCCTTTCTCACCTTTGCCGTGAACTTCAGTGAGCAATGTGAGACAGACGCTCGCACCGCGACCGAAGCTGCGAATGCCATTCGGAATTCTTCACCTCAACCGGAATTCGTGGGGGCTGCCTCATGAGGGATCGACGGAAGTTTTTTCTGTCTGTGGACTCGTCCCTGCCTGAATGATCGAGCGCTCCGATGGCAAATCCTGTTGAAGTCTGGAAATCTGAAAAACATGGCTTCGATGTCTGGCCGGACATCGAACGGTATGCGTCTGCACAGACGCCGATGAAGGACATTGACTCCACCGACCTGGAGCGGATGAAGTGGCACGGGTTCTTTTACCGCAAACGGGATACGCCCGGCCGGTACATGAACCGCATCCGCATTACGGCGGGCGAAATGTCGGCCGAACAGGCGCGGGAGATTGCCCTCATTGCGTATGAATATGGCTACGGGATTGTGGATGTCACGACGCGTGCCAACGTGCAGGTGCAGGGATTGGACATCGAGAATCTGCCCAAGGTCGCGGTTCGATTGAAGAATGTCGGCCTCACATCAAAACAAACCGGTCACGACAACATCCGCAACGTGTTCGCACATCCGTTCAGTGGACTCATGCCGGAGGAGTTGTACGACACACGCCAACTCTGTCACGATGTCACTGAGCTGTTCGTCGACAGCAGGGAGTATTCCGACCTCCCTCGCAAGATGAACATCTGCCTCAACGGCACTGACTCTCACTCGGCTCACTTCTGGACGCAGGACATCAGTTTCCTGGCAACAGAAGTCGACGGCGAAGTGCTGTTTCAGGTCCTGCTGGCCGGTACTCAGGGACAAAACCCGCATCTTGCCTGGCATCTGCCAGTGCTGGTTCGCCCGGATCAGGTCGTCGAGTTGACCCGTTCGATCCTGGATCTGTTTCGAGCCAAAGGTTCACGAGAGAAACGAAACGCTGCCCGGCTGCGGTTTCTCGTTGAGGAGATTGGCATCTCCGGTGTGCTCGACTGGCTGGAGCACGACTTGCCGTTCCGACTGATTCCCTCCATTGCCGAGCCAGTGCCTGCATCGAGTCATGACGAACTCGTCGGCTGGTTCCGTCAGAGTGATCCCAAGCTGTGGACGATGGGACTCTCCGTCCCCTTGGGACGTATGACCTGGCGTCAGCTGGAGGGACTTGCACTCCTCAGCAAGAAGTGGGGCGACGGCCAGTTGCGAACGACGCATGAGCAGGGGATTGCCGTCATCAATATTCCGACCGGATTCAAAGACGCTGCTGCGACGGATGCGGCGGGTCTTGGGCTCAGCGTGCAGGCTGACCCTTTCGAGTTGAACTCGGTCGCCTGTACGGGGAGCCAGTTCTGCAACATTGCCGTCACTGAGACCAAGGGGCACATGTTTCAGTTGATCGAAAAGCTCCGGAAGCGGGCACTCAAACTGCATGGCATCCGGATTCACATGAGCGGCTGCCCATCCAGTTGTGCCCAGCACTTCACAGCTGATATCGGCCTGAAAGGTGTACGTGTTCGCAGACTCATCGGGACTCGGGAAGGCTTTGACGTCTACCTTGGAGGAGGACTCGCCGGTCAGGTTCACATGGGTCTGCCCTACAAGCTGGGTGTGGATGTCGACCAACTGCCAACTCTTGTCGAAGACGTCGTCGGAGAGTTCTATCGGAAACATCGAGCAGGCCAGACATTCAGTGCCTACTGGCGCGAGAAACTTCAGGCAGCAGAGGCCGACAAGGTGGAAGATGGAGATTACCAACATCCCGTCTGGCTGTGCGAAGCGTGTGAGTACGAACACACGGGAGAAGACCCGCCAGTGTTCTGTCCGAATTGTGCTGGCTTGCGACGAAACTTTGCTCGGCTTGATGATGAACTGAAAGGCGATCAGCAAATCGCGGATACGTCCAACGACGCACCGACGCGGGATGATGGTTTCGTGTTCGCTGCGAATGATTCATCACTCACTGCGGAAGAGGGGCTAACTGTCGAAGTCGAAGGAAACGAGTACGCCTTGTTCCGAGTCAACGGCGAGGTCAAATGCATCGACTCCGCCTGTCCGCACGAGGGAGCATCGTTGGCCGATGGAGAGTTCAAAGACGGCATTGCTGTCTGCCCCTGGCACAGTTGGGAATTCGATGTCTGCACGGGATGCAGCATCGATCCGCCCGGGAATGATGTGAAATCCTACGAAACGTTTGTCGACGATGGTCGGATCTTCATCAAACCATCCACCTTGAAATCCGCAGCCAAAACTACGACATCTTCGATCCTCGATCAGTTACGGGGCGGACAAGTCTCCAAACCGGTCAAGCCCGTTGAGGCTGAACTCAAGGTGCTGGACATCATCGAAGAAACATCCGATGTGCGGACGTTCCGTCTGGATAACTCAGCGGGAACGATTCCGTTCGACTTCGCAGGTAAGTTCGCGAAGGTCTGTGTGACGACTGATGGAGGTGAACAGTGGCGAAGTTTCACGATCAGTTCATCGCCACACGAGAAACAACACATCGATCTGACCATCAAGCTCAATCCGGTTGGGCAGGTCTCTCGCTACCTCTTTGACAACATTGGACCGGGAGGGACGATCAAGCTGAAAGGAGCACAGGGAGGCTACTACTTCGATCCGGCGAAGCACACGGAACCCCTCGTGTTGATCTCCGCAGGCAGCGGGATTACCCCGATGATGTCCATCGCCCGGACTTTGAAAGCCAGCGGCAGCACCCTGCCGTGTACGTTCCTCTACGGAGCACGGACCGAAGCGGATATTGTCTTTCGCGAAGAGTGTGAATCGCTGGCGAGCGAATGTGACTGGTTTCGATATCACGTCACTCTGTCCCAACCGAGTGAAACATGGACTGGTGAATCTGGACGAATTTGCCATTCGTCTCTCTCGCAAATCATCAGCGATCCGGAATCTCACCGCTACTTTCTCTGTGGACCAAACGAGTTCATGCAGGCGCTTGAGTCCGCACTTATTGACGCGGGGGTCCCCAGCGACCGTATTCACACAGAGCAGTTTCACAAGTCGAAAACTCCCGCTGCGGTGTGACTTGAACGATGGAGACCGCCAGCACAAACCGTCCGGATGTCAGTCACTCGCCTCATCGCGAGGAGACGCTGCTTCCCATTGTTGATCTTTCTTCCAGCATCGGACCAGACTTCATATCGCAACTCCTCCGCGAACAGCGGCAACTCACTGCGGTCGAGCAGTTCAGTCAAGTTCATGGGAATGGAGTTCCGTCTCAGGCAAAGTATTACTCCAAACTGCTGCCAGCGACGCCGCCGGGAGACGGCCAACAGTATGCGTTCGAGGTGGATCTGGATCGCTGCTCGGGCTGCAAGGCGTGCGTGACGGCGTGTCACTCACTCAACGGTCTCGACGACCATGAGACATGGCGGGACGTCGGGCTTCTCGTCGGCGGCACCGCGACTAAACCGATCATGCAACATGTGACGACGGCCTGTCACCACTGTCTGGAGCCGGGGTGTATGTCCGCCTGTCCAGTGAATGCCTATGAAAAGGATCCGGTCACCGGGATCGTCAAACACCTCGACGATCAATGCTTCGGCTGTCAGTACTGCACACTCGCCTGCCCGTATGACGTTCCGAAGTATCACGCGGGAAAAGGGATCGTTAGGAAATGCGATATGTGCAGCGACCGCCTTGCCGTCGGTGAGGCACCGGCCTGTGTCCAAGCCTGTCCGCATGAGGCGATTTCGATCAAAGTCGTCGACCGGCAGCAGGTCATCGACGATGCGGAGGCAGATCATTTTCTCCCCGCTGCCCCTGATCCTCAAATCACATTGCCGACGACCAGATTCAAAACCTCCCGTGTCTTCCCCCGCAACACGCTTCCAGCGGACTATCACTCAGTCAATCCGCAGCATCCGCACTGGCCTTTGATTGTGATGCTCGTGCTCACACAGTTGTCAGTCGGCGCTTTCATTGTTGGCCTGTTGCTGGAATCGTTACTGGACGGTTCCAGTGTCGAGAGTTTTCGTCGACTGCACGCAACGAGTGCCCTCGGCTTCGGACTCCTGGCACTCGCTGCAAGCACAATGCATCTGGGACGTCCTCAATACGCATTCCGAGCTGTCCTTGGGTTAGGGCACTCCTGGCTGAGCAGGGAGATTGTTGCCTTCGGAATCTTCGCAGGGACAGCTTGCCTTTATGCAGCCTTCTGTTGGTTGAGTCCGACGAGTTCATTTCAACCGTCCCTAGGCTGGTCGGTTGCAGGAACCGGTCTCCTGGGAGTGTTCTGCTCGATCATGATCTATGTGTTCACCGGTCGTGAGTTCTGGAGCTTTGGACAGACCACGACCAAGTTCATGTTGACGGGGGCAGTTCTGGGGGTCGCGGCCACTTGGCTTTCAATTTTGCTCTTTGAGACGGTTGCTGACCAACCAACTCATGGGCTCTTCACCAGCCACATCACCTTCCGTTTGGCACAGGCGTTAATCATCGCCATGGCTGCCAAACTGATCTTCGAGTTTTCACTTTTCCGTCATTTGTTCACTCGACGCATGTCTCCATTAAAAAGATCGGCACAACTCGAAATTGGCCCCTTGTTTGGCGCAACGACGGCTCGCTTCGCCTGTGGAGTCCTCGGCGGGATCGTGATGCCACTTTTCCTGCTCAATGAAGTGACGAGTGACCGATCAACAGCAATCCCCCGGATGATCACGGTCGCGATGTTGTTCACAGCCTGCCTCGTCGGCGAGTTGCTGGAGCGGTATCAGTTCTTCGCTGCGTGTGCCTCGCCCCGCATGCCGGGCCGTCTGAACGCCTGATAGAATCTGAGAAACAATCACATGAACGCACTGCTGCAATCGGTCCTCGACATCGTCCATCAACGCAGCGGTCCGCTGACGCGAGAACTGCTTCTTGAACCCGGAGAGTTTGGTCTGGGCCAGGTTCCTTCGAAGTCAAAGCCGAACTCCACGACTGACATGGTTTGTGGGTATTGCGCGACGGGATGCAGCCTGCGAGTTCACCTTCAAGACGATGTTGCCACCAACCTGACACCAGCGACCGAATACCCGGTGAATCTGGGGATGGCATGCCCCAAGGGCTGGGAAGCCCTGACGGTGCTGAACTCACCCGAGCGTGCCACGACCCCTCTGTTGCGTGACGAAGCCGGTCGCCTCAGACCGGTCCCGTGGGAACAGGCAATCAGCACATTTGTTGATCGCTTCGGGCAGATTCAAGCAGCACATGGGGCCGAGTCCGTCGCTTTCCTGAGCACGGGGCAGATGCCGACCGAGGAAATGGCGTTCCTGGGTGCGCTGGCAAAATTCGGCATGGGCATGCTCCACGGCGATGGCAACACGCGGCAGTGCATGGCCACAGCCGTCGTGGCCTATAAGCAGGCGTTCGGATTCGATGCGCCGCCCTACACGTATGCAGACTTCGAAGAGTCTGATGTCATTGTGCTCGTCGGCAGCAATCTCTGTCTGACCCATCCCATCATGTGGGAACGGGTCATGCGAAATCCACACTCGCCGGAGATCATCGTCATCGACCCACGCATGACCGAGACGGCGATGAATGCGACCCAGCACCTTGCCCTCACGCCTAAGTCAGATCAATCGATGTTCTACGGGATTGCACGCATCCTCATCGAACAGGGATGGGTAAACTCCGAATACATTGATCAGTCGACGACTGGCTTCGACGAGTTTGCCAAATTCGTCACGCAGTTCACCGATGAGCGTGTTGCTACAGAATCGGGTTTGAGTGTGGAGCAGATCCATCGATTTGCACGAACCATCCACGAGGGAGAGCGAGTTTCCTTCTGGTGGACCATGGGAGTCAATCAAAGCCATCAGGGAGTTCGCACAGCTCAAGCGATCATCAATCTGGCCCTGATGACGGGCAACATAGGACGACCGGGAACAGGTGCGAACAGCATCACCGGCCAATGCAACGCGATGGGCTCTCGACTGTTCAGCAACACAACCAATCTGTTAGGCGGGCACGACTTCACCAACCCGGATCATCGTGAGAAGATCGCGAAAGTCCTCGACATCGATGTCTCGCGAATTCCGTCAGAGAACAGCCTTCCGTATCACAAAATCATGGAGGGTATTCTGCGTGGAAAAATCAAAGGCCTGTGGGTCATTTGTACGAATCCGGCCCATTCCTGGATTAATCAGAAACAGTGTCGCGATATCCTCGAACGACTCGACTTTCTCGTCGTGCAGGACATGTACCACTCCACCGAGACAGCTCAAATGGCTGACCTTGTTCTGCCAGCAGCCGGATGGGGAGAAAAGGAAGGCACATTCATCAACTCGGAACGACGAATCGGCGTGATCAAAAAAGTCCGACGTGCCCCTGGCGAGGCCCTCTCAGATTTCAACATCTTCCGCCTCGTCGCAAATGCCTGGGGATGCGGCGACTTGTTTGCCGAGTGGTCCTCACCCGCAGCCGTCTTCCAGATTCTCAAACGTTGTTCCTTGGGGCAGCCCTGTGACATATCCGGCATCGACGGATACCAGCAGATCGACGCCGCAGGTGGCATTCAGTGGCCCGTCACTACCGGTCGCGATCCTGTCGAACAGGAGCGACGACTCTTTGAGGATGGACGCTTCTATCACGCCGATGGCCGCGCGAAGTTTCTTTTCGATGAACCTCGCAGTTTGCCGGAACAGACCAACGAACGTTATCCCTTCCTTCTGCTGACAGGACGAGGGTCGGCCTCCCAGTGGCATACTCAGACACGCACAAAGCAATCAGCAGTGCTCCGCAAGCTCTATCCTGAGAACCTGATTCTCGAACTCAATCGAGGCGACGCGGACTCGCTTGGAATTCGCCCGAATGAATCCGTCTGGATTGAATCGCAGCGTGGACGAATCATGGCCAAAGCATTCCCCACGAACGCCGTTCAACGCGGACAGGTCTTCCTTCCGATGCACGAAGAAGCAACCAACGAACTGACTTTCGCCGTCTTCGACCCCTACTCACACCAGCCCGCATACAAATCCTGCGCCGTCGGCGTGAGTCGTTTTACATAGCAATCCATCTCAAGGTAGGCGCACACCAACATTCCACAGCTCTAATTTTCCATGCTCGGAATCCAAATAAAATACGGGAACGTCTCATGATCTTGAGCTGGTTTCAGAACCTCTGTGTGAGTGGACGGAATGGTCTGGGAGTTGCATCTTGGTCGGAGTGAAAGGAGGCTCTGACCATGGTATTGACGCTGAGATGGTGGCCCGGACGGCGGCACCTCAAATCAGCGTCCAGGACGGCACGCACCATTGTTCGACCGCAACTCACGGAGGCCCAATGGCTTCGCATGGCGGACCTGTTTCCCGACAAGCCAATGACGCGGGC
>JAGQQG010000240.1 GCA_020426325.1 Planctomycetaceae bacterium
CTCTGTGGAGCCGGTTTGAGAAAACCACACCATAACCCACGATCAACGTGAGCCACTGGTCCAGCCATCCTTTCTACTTTATTTGATCCATTTGGTAGAGTCGCGCTTCAGATCCCGAATGAGGGCTGCGATCGTAAGTGTGCGACTGAAGCGGCAAAGCAGGTGAACGTGGTCTTCCACGCCTCCAACGATGAGGGAGGGATCATCGAGGTTGCGACAGATACCGCCCAGATAGTGATGGAGTTCGTTACGCAAGTCTCCGTTTTGCAGAAACGGCCGACGGTTTTTCGTCGAGAAGACGAAGTGAAGATAGATCTGTGCCAGTGACTGAGGCATGAATGCACCCGCGTCGCAAGAATGGTGAGACGGTCAATATCCTCATACCTCATCATCGCGTGTGCAAGCCCGTGAACGACATCCATTCCCCTTGTGAACAACCCAAGACGATCAAGATGGATTCGGCGGCAATTGAGGAATTCACCCCGAAGGGGTTGGCCTCACAAAGCCCAGGGTCGCGCCAGCGCACCCTGGGAATCGGTTTGGTCAAACTGGTCAAACATCCGTTGAACCCTGAAGGGGTTCCATCGAGAACTCATGTCCCGTTGACAATCGATAGAACCCCGTTGGGGTTCGATGCTCATTTGTTGTTCCTTACCCCAGGGTGCGCTCGCTTTGCTCACGACCCTGGGCTTTGTGATTCGACCCCTTCGGGGTCATCCATCGTAACTGGACGCTGAGGACGCGGATGGGGCTTGGTGGGTCGCGCCGGTCTTTTCATCGACGGGGTTGATCGACTCAGATGACGCTAGGACGCATTGAAATACTCCTTGCATTCATTGCAGCGGTAGTTGCCGGGTTTTGGGCCGTTTGCGAGCAGTGTGATTTTCGTGGTGGCGAAGGCCGTGTTGAGCGTAACACCCACCAGGCCGACCTGGACGTCAGCAGTGTCAGATGAGCCGCAGTGCGAGCAGTCCGGCAGGTCCGCGTTCTCGAATCGTTCGATGATCTCACGAATCCCCGGATACATCTGTTCCAGTTCGTCGATTCGTTCCTGGCTGACTTTGAGTGCCATGTGGTTTCCTCATGTGGCGAAGCGGCCGTCCTCGGTTTGTCTCGCCTGGCCGATGGCGGTGAGGGTTTCGAGGAGTTCTTCGACCTTCGCGGCGCGGCCTCGGCCCCCTTTGAACAGGTCGGAAACTTCTTTTGCGGTGAGTGGCGACGGCTGTTGTTCGAGGGTCGCCTTCAGCAGTTGCATCTGATCGGGCAGCTTGGACGGCCACTGCTGTTTTGTGACCGGAACGGCTGGTTTCGTGACGGTCGGTTTGTCGGTGGGGAGGTCGATCTGTTTCTGGGTTTGACCATCCGGGTTCTGGAATTCGGGCCGGAGCCAGCGGATGTGGCCTTGGGCTTCTTCGGCGGCTCGCTGGTGGTTGAGGTCGACGAGTCGTTGGAGGATGTCCTCGTCGGCGATGTCGACGGGCCAGCCGTACGCCTCACAGACGGCCGCATCGAGGTCATCGTGAATCTGCTTGAGGACCGAGACCAGCCCCTGCTCATGAATCGTCTGCTCTTTGTCGGAGAGCGGCTCCCCCTCCCGCAGCTTTTCGAGGACGTTGTACATCCCGGTCATCGTCAACTTCGGATGCAACTCCTGCTGCCGCTTGCGATGCGCATCGAGTTGTTCTGCGAGAATGCGAATTCGCTCATTGTTTGAAGTTGTGTGCTCAGGAAATGGAAACATGTCGAAACATCGCAAGTTCTGGTAGGTCGGATCGTTCCCGACCCCTAACCGCCCTCCCATCGCTAACGCCCACACAGAGTGTGCGTAGCTCGACAGAATGCCTAGATGAAATGCATCGTCAAGTCCGAACACAATCAGCTTGTTGTCCGGCAGTACCGATGCATCTAGGAATACAAAAAAACGGTGTTTTGACGTCTCAACAGTGGCAATATACCGAGAGAGCCCCTGTATCGACTCTCGCATTTCAGGTCGCGTTCTCCCGAATAGCCACCAGTTTTCGCTTATCGATCGATCTCGATTCTGATCTCTATCGGGCTTCACCCTATCGACAATTCGTTGCAGCAAGGATGGGAATTTCGTGCGAGCTTCTTCCGAAGATAGACCGAAAAAATCGATCACCTTTACATGTCGAGGACTCTTCGTGATGTCTCGGCCATTTCTGTATTCTCGAATTACGTTGGCGACATCTGCGTTCGCATCAACAGCCAAGTTGACTGACTCCTCAGGCTTCAAAATGAATCCGCTTCCGTGCAATTTGACTCCCGCATACGACAATAGTTCGTTGCTCGTCAGGCTGAATGCGCTGTCAAGATTCGGGCCGATCGTTAGGTCACTACGGATTTCACCGAAATGGGATTTGAATCCATCTCCGCGAGTGGCGTGAGTTCCACTTTGATCCGGAATGAGCACCGAAAGGATGCTGTTGGTGCGCTCGGCTGGTGATGCACCAACGGTCATTGAAATACGGACATCAGCACCGTCTGATGAATCAACCCATGGATGATCAGGAATTGCGAAGTCGATAGCGAATTGGTCGTCAGCATCTAGGTGAGATGCAACTACGCGGCGGTTGAACGTCATGCGGAGACTATTCGTCGTAATCAGTCCAAATCGGCGAATCTCATGGCGTCGTGCCAATTCAGCTGCGTGATTCCACCAGTACATGACGTAATCGGCCTTGTTTGGGATATCTGGATACATAGCCCAAAGGGCTTCGACGTACCCATCACGGCAATCGCACGTTGAAATCGCGTTTGGTCTCAGGATTGCATCTTCGGTGTGGAAGTCAACTGGCTGTGG
>JAGQQG010000241.1 GCA_020426325.1 Planctomycetaceae bacterium
CATGGGAGCGCTCGCCGCCAGTGCGGGGGCTTCGCTGGTGCGGGGTGCGGAATCAAAAGATCGCAAGGCGCAGATTGCCATCACGCTCGATCTGGAGATGAGCCGTCATTATCCCAAGCGGGGAATGATGGAGTGGGACTTTCAGAAGGGGAACCTCGACGAGGCGACCAAACGTTACTCCGTCGAAGCCGCGAAGATTGCAAAGGAGCGGAACGGGCTGATTCACTTCTTCTGCGTGGGGCAAGTGCTGGAACATGAGAGTGTCGAGTGGCTGGAGGAGATTCACGCGGGTGGGCATCCGATTGGCAATCACACGTACGATCATGTGTATGTGCTGGCCAAGACGCGGGAGGAGATTCAGTTTCGCTTCAAGCGGTCGCCGTGGCTGATTGAGGGACAAGAGATCGATGAGGTGATTCGCGAGAACATCCGCCGAATGGAACTGGCGATGGGTCAGCGGACGGAGATCCCCGTGAATGGGTTTCGCACGCCGGGCGGATTCGCGACGGGACTGGAGGGACGCGAGGACATTCAACAAATGCTGCTCGACCTGGGCTACACGTGGGCGAGTTGCAAGTACCCGAAGCACGAGTACGGCGAGCCGATGCAGGAGCCGTCACCTGAGGTGTATGCGGACATCGTGCGGGCTCAGGCGGAGGCGCAGCCGTTCGTCTATCCGACCGGGCTGATTGAGATCCCGATGAGTCCGATCAGCGACGTGGGGGCCTTTCGTTCGACATACTGGAAGCTGGACTACTTCCTCAAAGCCATCCGGATGGGTGTCGAGTGGGCGATCGAAAACCGGGCGGTGTTTGACTTCCTCGCCCACCCGTCGTGCCTGGTCGTTGAGGACCCGAAGTTCGAGACAATCAAACTCATTTGCGATCTCGTCGAGCAGTCGAACGGGCAGGCGGAGATCGTGGGGCTGGATGAGATAGCAGCACGTGTCGGCAGATAGTGCCGAACGGTTGTACCGCGTCTGTGGGTCAATCGGGACAGCCAAGGTCGTTCTCACATCGGGAATTCGCGAACGTACTCTTCGCGTCATTCAAATGCTTCCGTCGGTCGACCTCTAAGTCTGAGACTACGCCGACAAGGACGTTGGCGTGCGCCACGGAATCTGATTCACCCTCACAGGACTGTTGTCTCTGCAGAGGGCAGGTGGGACAGGATGTCCAACACTCTTCGCACATTGACACTGTGTCTCGTTGGTTTGCCATACTTTGTGGGATGTGCAACGTCTCGAAAGCTCGCGACCCGCGAGGAGCCACTGTCGCCCATCGTGTCGCCAAATCAGACTGTCGAGTCGTCGACCGTTGAGGCTGAGACAAGTGACATCGTACCGGTCAGTCATGATGTTGCTGCCGTCGGGGAGTTCTCGCCCGCAGAGAGTGATTCTCAAGAATGGAATCCGTCTCTCGCACATGATGCACTTTCTCTGGAAGACCTCGAAGCTCTGGCGATGGAACACAACCCGTCCATCCGTCAGGCGATGTTCGCGGCGAGCAAGGCGGCTGGCGTGCGAACACAGGTCGGATTGAAGCCCAACCCCGAAGTTGGCTATTCCGGTCAGCAGCTGATTGATGAAAACTCCGCTGGCCAAAATGGGCCCTATGTCACGCAAACCTTTGTGACGGCGAACAAACTGAATCTGAACCGTGCTGTCCTTGATCGCGATGTGCAATCGCTGTTATGGGAAGCCGAGGCACAGCGATACCGTGTCCGCACCGATTTGCGACTGAAGTTCTATGATGCACTTGCCGCCCAACGACGTCTGGCACTCGCTCGGGAATTCCACGAGGTCGCCACGAAGGGTGTCGAGATTGCTGAGAAACGATTGAATGCCCTGGAGGGTGCCAAACCGGACGTCCTGCAGGCGGAGATCCAACTCAGTGAGGTCGACCTGATCGTGCAACGGTCTGAGATCGAGTTCGACGCGGCCTGGAAGGGGCTGGTCACGATCGTCGGCTTGCCTCATCTTCCACCAGCCGAACTTCTCGGCACACTTGGACCTGTAGAGGAAAGTATCGATGTGGAACTGGTCTACCACGAACTGATTGCTGTCAGTCCGCAGTTGCAGGCAGCACGAGCGCGGGTCGACCGGGCACGTGCCAACATCAGTCGGCAAAGCGTGCAAGCGGTTCCCAACGTGACGGCACAGGTCGGAGCCGGTGCTGACGATGCCACGGGCGATCCGTACCTCAACCTGCAGTTGAGCGTTCCGCTGCCCGTTCACAACCAGAACCAGGGGAATCAACAGGCTGCTCAGGCAGAACTCTGTCGGGCGCTTCAGGAGGTTCAGCGTTTGGAACTCGCAGTGACAGCGGAGCTGGTCCAGGTCATGCAGGAATTCCGGGTGGGTCGCGTGTCGATCGAACTCTACGAGAACACGATTATTCCCAAAGCCCAGGAAACGCTCGACCTGTCCGAGCAGGCGTACTTGGCGGGTGAATTCGACTTCCTGCGAGTGCTGACTGTCCGCCGCACGTTCTTCGAGACGAATCTGCAATATGTCCAGTCGCTTGCATCGGCAGCCAAGGCCGAGGCCCGCATCGAAGGAATGCTGTTGTCCGGTGGACTGGACGATGTGCCGGACTTCGACGGGGATGACGGGCTCCGCGATCAGGCACTCGGAGGAGAGTAAGGCCACTGCTTTGCACATCTGTGAGCAAGTCCCCTCTGAAAGTTGGGTAGCACGGGTTGACTCAGCGGGTGTCCGGGAATTCAGCGGGTGTTGATGATCGATTGGAGTTGAGCGTTGTTGTGGTGGCACGTGTGGTTGTGGAACAGGAGCAGTTGATCGGCG
>JAGQQG010000242.1 GCA_020426325.1 Planctomycetaceae bacterium
GACCCCGCCTCCGTCACGGGCATGATCGCCGGCGGGGCACAGATCGTCTGCTTCACGACCGGTCGCGGGAGTTGCTTCGGTTGCAAACCGGTGCCGACGATCAAAATCTCGACCAACACGCCCATGTTCGAGCGAATGCAGGACGACATGGACATCAACGCTGGCCGCATTCTTGATGGCGCCTCCGTCGAAGAGGTCGGTCAGGAAATCTTCGACAAGATCATCGCGGTCGCCAGTGGCGAGCAGACCAAGAGCGAAGCCCAAGGCATCGGTGACGAAGAATTCTGCCCCTGGGTCCCCGGCCCCGTGCTATGACTCCCCTCTCCCCTTGAGGGAGAAGTGATTCACTGCTGAGATCCAGTGAGAGTGAACGCGGCCCAGAAGTATGGATGTGTCGTGTTGTTGTGCCGCCCGAGAAGGCTCATCAGTGAGAGTTGGGCATTTCTTAATGCTTCAGCTTTGCTTTGTCCTGTGGCCAGGTTTTCGAAGAAATACTCCATCAGGATCGCCGTCTGTTCGTCAGGAACCTGCCAGAGCGTTGCAAGCACGGACTCAGCACCTGCCAGTTGAAACGCCTGTCTGAGTCCTGCGACTCCCTCGCCGTTCTGAACTTCGCCGAGACCAGTCTCACAGGCACTTAGCACGACCAGTCCAGTGCCATCCAGGTTGGTGCCGACGATCTCCATGCCGGTGAGAACGCCGTCATCAACTGCCGCACTCGATTGTCCACGGTTGTTGCAGCCCGCGAGGAGCAGTCCGCATCGGAGCAGTGGATTCTCGACGAGTTGCCCGTGACGCGCGAGAGCGACCTTCCGGTCTTCATTCGCCAGCAGTGCGTTCACGGGTTCAGCCTGCTGATCTTCAAGGAAGAATCCGTGAGTGCTGAGGACCAGCAGCGGCGGACTGCTGAGTTGTTTGAAGGTCTCCTCACGAGCCTCGTCCCCCAGATGGACGACCGGCGTTGCGTCGAGATACTCCTGAACGAAGGGAGTGATGGCCCGAGCTTCCTTCGCAGTGCCGGGGAGTCGCCCGACGTTGCTGAGATCATTGAATGATCCGACGAACCGTGTCGCACTTCGATTGACTGTCGCAGCCGGGGAGTTCTCGGGTGTCGGTGTGAGATCATAGTTCGGATCAGCAAAAATCACGGGGGACTCCGACGTGACAGTCGGCTCTGTCTTCTTCAACAGATCACGCCCACTGACGACATAGCTCAACTCATACTCTTCAAGAGCATAGCGCTCATCCTGCATCGGCAAGGCAGACCACGGCACTAGCCACAGCGACGCATCCGGGCTCAGGATCAACTTCTTCGCATCGCCGACCACGGACAGGAGCGGATCGAGAACATGTTCCGCGAGTATTCGTAAAGGTGTGTTGACCCGTTCCTCGGCCGCATCCGCGCCGAGTCGGCTCAGCATCTCCTGACCTTCATTGAGGGCTTTGCGACCGGCCTGAACCATCTCGTCAATCGTCGAGGCATCACCCAAATCGACGATCTGAACATCACCGTGATCAGTCGAAGCAATAATCCAAGCGACGTAATGAGCCGGTTGCCATTCTGCTTTCTCCGGGTCATGGATCGGTAAACGTACGATGTCGATCAGGACGCTGTCGTCAGGCAACCGATGGCGAAGACCTTCAATGCTCTCCCATTCTGTGTCTTCATCGATCCTCACCCCGCGTTGACCCAGCTCACGGGCGAGCTTCGCTTCTTGCGTCGTGAGTTCCTGAATTTGCTGTTTGTGAAGTGCGTCCTGAATCGCAGATACCTCGGTCACGCTCAGGCGAGCCAGTTGTGAACGGAGTGAGTTGAGCCGTTGCAGGTCTTCTCTCAACTGGGGATCGTCGCTTGTCCGAGCCTGCCGGGTTCGCTGAGAGAGTGCCCGCTGTGCAACCCCTTTGGCGTTCAGCAGCCACTCTGCCGACTTCATTGCGATGAGCGGGTCATCGCGATGATGTCGTCCCATGTTCAAGGATCGCGAAAGTCGCGGTCCGTCGACATTCTGCAGAAACTGAAGTTGCTCAGAGGCAGAAAGTGCCGGCAGGACCTGGACCGTGTAGTCATGAGTGGCGTGTCGCAGGAGGTCCATCGTTTCGACTGCCGATGGGATATCTCCCAGACGAAGATCAACCATCGCGAGATTACTCAGCGTCGAGAGATTCTGGGGATGGCTTTTGCCCAGCACTTCCTGCCTGATCGCATGGGCCTGTTGATGCTTTGCCTTGGCTGCGACAAAGTCTCCCTGCAGATTCAACGCATTTCCCAGATTGATCAACGATTCAGCCGTGCTGGGATGCCGCTCGCCATGCACCTCGCGATTGATGGCCAGCACTTGTTCGTGAAGCGACTGAGCCTCTGCGTAGTCCCCTTGCGTCAGTAGAAGATTCGCCAGATTGTTCATCGTTTCGAGAGTTGCCGTTGCCTGAGGTCCCAGTACCTTGCGGTCAAGCGCCAGCGTTTCTTCGAACAGTGATTTGGCTGCATCCAGCTTTCCCAGATCGGACAAAAGCACGGCCAGCAGTCCCAGGGAGGTGAGCGTGCTGGGGTGTTCATCGCCTTGAACCTCGCGGCGGACGGTCAGTTCCTCTTCGATCATCGTGAGGGCAGCAGCCTTGTCGCCCAGATCGGAAAGTACCAGTGCCAGGTTGACCATCGAGTCCAGCGTCGCAGGATCCTTTTCGCCCAAGGATTGACTTCGTAACTCCAAAGCCTGCTCATGAAGCTGGCGTGCTGACAGGTAATCGCCCTTTCTCCTCTTCAGAACTGCCAG
>JAGQQG010000243.1 GCA_020426325.1 Planctomycetaceae bacterium
CTCCTTGAATGCGATGACTCAAGGAGAATAACCTCGACTTCCCCGAACACTGAACACCAACTTTGGAACTGCTCTAATTCATGATGTTGTGTTGGCGAGGCGTTTGAGCATCAGGTGGATCCTGGTGTTTTGGATCAGGGTTTCACTGGTTTCTGGATTGCGTTCGGAGTCTTTGGTGTGTCGGCGGTTGCGGCCCAGCCAGGCGATCGTGCGTTCCACGATCCAACGTTTGTCGATGACCTCGAAGCCGATCGCGTCCTTCGCCTTGCGGACCACCTCGATCCGGAACCCCAGCGTCGAGAGGACAAACTCCGGCAGAGCTTTGCGGCCGTAGGCCGTGTCTCCGAAGATCACTCGCATCCGCTAGAACTTTTCCCAGACGGTGTACAGCACCAGACATGCTCCGCTGTGATCCTTTCGTCTGCCGGATAAACCACCACCGCCAGCAAAAATCCGATTGTATCGACCACGATGTGCCGCTTGAGTCCATTGATCTTCTTGTCGCTATCGTAGCCTTTCGGTCCACCCACCTCGGTCGTCCGCACGGTTTGCGAATTGTTCATGGAAGAGACATGGGTAACAGTCGTGGAAGGGACATGGGTGACAGTGAATGGATGTATGAACGGCTCTTGGTGAGGTTTTTCGCAGGGGGCTGCAATCGAAGGTGAAGAAAGTCGCAGCGATGTGGTGAGACACCGCTGCGGGCTTCGATCGCAGCCCGGGTCAGGCGCTCGGGTTGCTCCTCAGCAGAGCCCTGTCCTCCTGCCCGGCTCAGAGCATCTTACCTTTGACGAGTTGCTCGTTCGAGAGACAGCGGATTTGCTGATGCGTGTAATAGAGAGCCAGTTCGTGGTCTCGTGGTTCGATGCGGACGAACTCTCCGACCAGGCCGCGTCCGGCGAGGATGCGGTAGCCGCCGAAGCGCACGTCACCGGACGTGTTGACTTTGCGGGTGATGGCGTCGGCGGGGTACTCGACCGGTGGAAGTTTGTCGGGTCGGGGTCGCGGACTGGGAGTGAATCGGGATAACGGCGGGACGTCGCCGATCGCTTCGTGGGGGCGGAGGGTGTTGTAGATTTCCTGTCGCCAGTGATCGAGGTCGTGTTGGAAGTGGCCGATGTCATCGCGTCTGATGTGGGGCCAGACTTCACGCTGGAGGGTGCCGTGGAGTCGTTCGACCTTGCCCTGGGTCTGCGGATGATAGGGTCGTCCGTGGATCGGCCGGATGCCCAATCGCACGAGTCGTGCTTCGAGCCAGCTGAGCGTGTGTGGCACTTGAAAACGAGTGCCAAACGCATTGTCACAGAGGATGGCTTCGGGAAGTCCGACCTCGCCGAAGGCGTTCCAGAGGATGTCGAAAGCCGTGCGTGTGGTCAGGTCGGTACAGGCCTGGCAATCGATGAGGTGGCGGGAGTGATCGTCGAGGATGGTGAAGGGATGCACGGTCTGCCGGGCGACTTCGAGGGGCCCTTTGTGATCACACTGCCAGAGTTGATGGGGCGCGGCACGTTCGAAGCACAGCGGCGTGGGTGCGGGTTCAGACACGGATGGCGTGATGCGGCCGGTGCGACCGAGGATGTTGGTGATGGTTCGCACGCTGGGGAGTTCGAGTTGTGGTTCATGCTGCTTGAGGAAGGCGCGAATCTTGCGGGCTCCCCAGCCGTAGTTGTCACGGACCTGCAAGACATACTGCTGCACGGTGAGCTGGGTCTGGTTGGGCGAATGTCGCGGTCTGCGGGAGTGATCCTCAAGCGGTTCGTCCGGCCGTATTCGACGCCGCTCGATCCACTTGTAAATGGTCTTCCGGCTAACACCGAATTCGCGTGCGACCTGGGCCACGGGCAGATTCAAGGTCAGGACTTTGTGAACGGCCGCGTGTCGCAAATCAGACATGGGAGCAACTTTCCAGGGCATACCGCACCTCCTTTCAGGAGGCTGAGTATGGCGATCAAAGTGTCACCCATGTCCCTTCCATGTGTTACCAATCTCTCTTCCACAGACACGAATCGATGATGCCGGCGGTGGGCGTCGGCTGCTTTACCTCCGGCTGTCGCGTGCGGCGTCTGAGCGTGTCGTGCATTCGCCCACACACGCCACGCAATCGCCAGCGATCGAAGATCTTATACACCGTTTTCCACGGTGGGAAATCTTTGGCGAGCATGCACCACTGACAACCGCAGCGCAGCACGTATAAGATCGCGTTGATCACTTCGCGCCGCTGGTACATCACCGGTCGAACGCGGGCCACGTCGTGCGGGGATTAAATGTTTGAGGATCTGCCATTGTGCGTTCGTCAAATCGCTGGGATATTTTCCGTCACGCGGTTTCCATTCGCGTTACATGAGTACGGCACCTTCCTTGGATGGCGTCCAAAACCGGAGCCGTACTCTTTTTTACACTCATCCGTCAATTAGAAGACACGCTCTGAGATGAGGTATCCCTGAGACGTCTACCTGACTATCAAGCGACATAATTAGAGCTGAAAAGGTCTCATCGTCAGTCGAGGTAAATGTGGGCGGAGGGGGGTGCCGTACCGGCACGGCAATCGCACGTTCAAGCGGCTTGGAATGCTGCGTAGATGCCGTCGAGGACGGCTTCGTCCCAGCCAGCAC
>JAGQQG010000244.1 GCA_020426325.1 Planctomycetaceae bacterium
CCTCCTTGAATGCGATGACTCAAGGAGAATAACCTCGACTTCCCCGAACACTGAACACCAACTTTGGAACTGCTCTAGTAATCGGTAATGCCAAATCTCAATGTTTGAATTCCATTCTACAGTTTCAATTTGTCCGATTCGATTCGTTGAATCCAAGTATCGGTGCCGGTAAACGACGGATTCACCACTTTGGAATCGAGAGCCGGTCGGGTCGTCATCTAACTCAGGTATAGATGTTTCCCAATTCAATTCGGGTTCTCGAATCGTCTGAGTCAATGAGTCGAATACGAATTGGCGATGATGATCGTGCGACTGGATGGATCCCTGTTTTTCGCGTAGATCGGTGCGTGAAGGGCAAAAGATTCCTTCAGTGATGAAATTGATACGCGCTCGTGTCAGACTGAGTTTCCCGTTTGGGCCACCGTTGACCACGTTCGCATTATTGTTGTCCTGCCCGTCGTCCTCCCACCAGCAGATCCGACAGATTTCCCAACCACCACGTTCGTCCAGCGTTGCGTATCCGCAGCAAGGACAAGCATTGGGAAACCGGTTGATTGGAGAGTTGGGATCAAACATCAATCAGTCGGATAACACCAGCGGTCACGCGGTTGTGCCGGACGGCGTGGATTTGGAAAATGGGCGGAATGCACAACTCGCGTGCACCGCATGGTTAGCCGTCCGCTTCTGGTTTAGGGTGGACGTTTCGTGTGTCTAGGATTGCTTGTTTTAGCAGGGTGATTGCCTGCGAACGAGCGACCGCGGGACCATGTTCGCCGATTCGGTAAATAGCTTGGTCCCAGATACCGCGACCTTGCATTTCGTGCCTGGCAAATGTGGCGACAAAACTGTCATTGTCGAACATGAGATCGACGAGTTGTTCATCAGTCAGGGATCTGCACCGCACGGCCGCAGCTTGCTGTGATGGATTTGGAAACCGGTAATTCCCGTCACAGAACGCACTGAATAGTAAGCTGTCAATTTGGGCTACCGCGGCCCGCGTTGCTTTGTGTTGATTATCGCTGTCAATCTCAGTGCTGAAGTCGATTGCGTCACACGTGAGGACATGCCGGCAACCGTTACCCGGCCCCATGTAGAGCATGTCGTATGGCAGTTCAGCTTCGGAGACGAGCATACGAAGGTATTGACGGCTAACGACAAAAGCTCAGCGACCCGGCACACCGGACGCCACGATTGCAACCGCGACGCTCACGCCGGGTTCGCTGCAGCGCATGGTTAGCCCTTGTGAATGATGTCATCTCCAAATGCATCCTGAATGCCTCTCAAAAAGCCAGACCACTGTGAATCCTTCATGCCGCGTCTGACAATAATCCTCTGACCATCCCGTAACTCAAAACTCACGTGGTCTTCGGCGATGGCAACCGCGGTAACACAATCCACTGCACCATGAATCTGGTCGTCGAACTCAAAGTAAACCCCGCTGCGTTCAGCATGCTGCTCGTCAGTGTCTGGGCCAAAGAGGACGTAGTGATAGTCGGCTGTGCCCGCTGCGTTGGATGCGCCGCCCATCCCATCCGCAAAGCCTGACTCTGTGGCGACGAACTCCATAGGGCTAACTCGTTTTTAGGATGACCAGCGTATCACGCTGTAGACGGCAAGTTTGTCAGCCTAACACGCAACCTGCCATTTGACGTAAGTCGCATTGTAGCAGTCGATTGATGTGCCAACAGTCTTTTTTCTGCGCGATAGGCTGTTTCAGCCTAGCGCTCACTCTCCACGTCCAAGGAGCCTACGTTGCCCGAACCCGAAAACCTGTTGCTCACTGGTGCGAGCGTCGAGATCTCTGCCGCCGCGAAGACGCCCACCATCAATGTCCTGGCTTACTCCGGCGGCCTGATGAGCGTTCCCGGCTGGGGAACGGTGGTGATCGACCTGGCTGGCCTCGACCTGTCGTCGCCGCAGGTCAGTCTGCTGGCCGACCACGATGCCTCGCTGAAGGGAATCGTGGGCCACGGGCAGGCCGTTGTCCGCGACGGCAAGCTGCTCGTGATGGGCACCCTCGCCGATGCGACCGATGCGGCCAAGCAGATCATCGCCCTGGCGAAGACCGGGTTCGCGTTCCAGGCATCCGTCGGCGTTTCGCCCACTGAGACGAAACGCATCGATTCGTTTCAGAAGATTCAGTGCAACGGCCGGATCATCAAGGCCCCCAAGTCCGGATGCCTGCTGGTGACCGCTGGGCTGCTCCGTGAAGTCTCCATCGTTGTGGTCGGCGCCGATCCCGGTACGACCGTGTCCATCTCCGCTTCCCAACAAGGAACCGCTATGCCAGACGCTGTGCTTGAAACCGATGACGCCCCTGAAATGACTGCCGCTCAGATCCGTGAGGATGCGGTTGCAGAGACCAAACGGATCGCCATGATTCGCTCTGTCTGCGCTGGTGAACACCCCGAGATCGAGGGGATGGCCATCCGCGAAGGGTGGGACGAGAACGCTATCAGGCTCGCTGTCCTGCGGGCCAGTCGTCCGGCAGCGCCAGGTATCCCCAGCGGTCGCTACTACCCTGCGGCCAATCACCATGTGATCGAAGCCGCGTTGCTGCTGCACATGAA
>JAGQQG010000245.1 GCA_020426325.1 Planctomycetaceae bacterium
CAACTCTCAGACCATTCCGTCCACTAACCCACAGGTTCTGAAACCAGCTCAAGGGAAGATTTCTTCAATGCAATCGTCGACACAATCGATCCGCAGACTGGCACGTCTGCATTGATACAGGAAATGTTTGCTATCACAGATTCCGAGGGACAACAGCAAAGCAACTCGGAGTTGGTCACTGAATCCTTGGGTCACGTTGGTTTGCTGGACTTCTTGCGTGCCGAACCGACCCTCGACGGTACCGGCAACCTGAGTCCGTATCTCTACTTGGCCCAGACTTCGCTCGGGCAAGGGAAGCGTCAGGCACTTGTTCCAGTTGACGAAAGGGCGAAGTCGCTCTCACGGCTGATTGCCAGCCACGATCCTATTCGGACGAAGAAGGCGGCGCGGCAAGCGGTTGCGCAGGAACCAGCGGTCGTGTCGGCGAGCGTCAGAGCACTCTTGACAGACCTCCCTGGCGTAAACCAAATGGCGATTCAGATTCACATGATCAACGGCCTTTCGGAAATCTGCAGATCACATTCAGATCAATTCCCGGTGGTGATCAATGGGCTATCAAGTCTGGATCCCAAAGGGCAGGATGCAATCAATGTCGCCGTAAGTAGTTTGCTCACTGCCGCAGAAGGTGCAGGACACACGGTCGACGAGAATATTCGAGGGCGGTTCCAAAGCAAGCTTGCCGATGCGCTCACCGGGAGAAAGAAGGATCGAAAATAGGAAGCGGATATGGGTACCTCAAAGAGCATGGAGACGCCGAGTAATGGCGGCTGGACGGCGGTTAAGCGAGGAATTCCTCCGTCACTCGGTGGAAGTTCGTCCTTCAGCTCTGACGCTCTGATTGGCGGCGTTATCAATTCCAGTGGTGGCCTCGGCTCTGGCGGAAGTGGCGGGGGTGGAGGCGGCGCCGGGGGTGACGGCGGAGGTGGAGGGGCATCAGTTGGAGGGGCCGTTTCTGGCTTAGGTGGATTTGGTGCTGCAGTTGGCTCCGGTGGGCTCGACGCGGCTATTGAACGACTCGGTTTGGATGAACTGAAGGATAAGCCAGCAATTGAAGTTGTCGCTGCTGTTGCCGAGCATCTTGCTGAACATGCCGACGGACCACATCACGATCTCCTCGAAACGGCATTGCGCGACGCCATTCTTGAATGTGCTGCGATTGAGGCAAATGGCTCATACGAAGACCTCGAAACGTCTCTTCAGAGCTTCCTGAGCAGCGAAGGAATCGAAGGGCTCGTCGAATCGTTTCTGTCCCATTTCGTTTTTGATCGAATCTGGAGCTGGGTCGAACAGCACGCGACTCAAAAGGTTGAACTGAATGGCGATACTATCGCGATGGCTTCTGCGGTAAAGGAATCTTGCCGTGGCCATGTAGAACAGCTCATGGACGACATTCGTGATGAAGGACGATTCGGAACGACAGACTGGTTCGGACAAGAAGGAAAGCAGCTCGCTGAGGGAATAGTTGGAATGTTGGAGTTTCGCCTCAGCCTGCTCTCAAGTGAGGAGTCATCATGAGAATCGTGCGCTACGTTGGCGAAGAAGCATGCAACAACGAAAGGTACATCGCGGCACTCGACGACGAGTCCGTTGGTGTTATCGATAGCCTGACTGGAGACAGAAACGTCACCGTGCAGTTTCGGCTCAATGGGCAACCGATGCGCATTGAGCCTGACGCTGAAACTCGTGACTTTATGGATATTGCTGTTTCCGTCTATATCGCCGACGAACTTGTGAAACGCGAGACGGCTGCAGACCGCTGGACTCGCGACTTCGACCTCGTTGTTCCGGTTGCCAAACCAGACAACTGGGAACGGGCATCATCATCGTTGACATCGACTTTGAAGTTTCTTTCTCAGGACCGATTCAGCTTTGAGTGGTTAGAGCGATCGGCGATGCCAGACGGCCAACGTCACCGGCAGTCGCTTCCTGAGGGATTCGACACCGTATGCCTGTTTTCAGGTGGAGTCGATTCGCTACTCGGCGCACATAAGCTGCTTGCCGAAGGCCGGAAGGTCTTGCTTGTGGGGCATCAGGCGGAGCCGACTGGGAGGCCCTTGTCGGCGTGTGATACATCAGTGTCGCCGTCGGGGGGTAGCTACTCCGGCGGTGTGCATCAGGGAGCCCGGCCAAGGGTTTATTTCCTTTACCTTGGCCGGGCCATTCTAACAAAGACCGGGACGTCCACGTGCCGTGTGTCTCTCGCTGTGACGGTGGGGCATGGACCGTATGCGTACCGGACGGCTAACGGCAGCCGTCACCGAGCCGCCGGAGAAACACTCTCCATTGGAAAACCGTGCGATCGGCGGCTTCGTGTACACGGCATTGTTATCCGCGTCGATTTCTTCTTGTGGCGACCAAGGCTGCAAAGGCAGCTGCGACCAATATGCCGGTGGTTGGCTCCGGGACGGCCGTGATTTCAATTGTCGAAGTTGTCCACGAAAGCGAATCAAATTCGCCACGGATATTCCGAGCAGAAGCAGTATGTGATAATCCGTTGTAGGTCCAG
>JAGQQG010000246.1 GCA_020426325.1 Planctomycetaceae bacterium
TCGACCTCGCGCCAGCAAGAACATACCCTCCCATCAGCACTTACGTCGACCAATCGGTGCGTAAGCCCTGAGAATGCCACCACCGCGTTGATGGCATCACCAGTCAGTCCCGCCAGAAAGCAGCGACCGAGGCGGTTTTCGCGTTCGAGGTGGCTGAGCGTCGGTTCCACCAAACTGCGACGGCATTTCCCTTTCATCTGGATTCGTGTCAGGTTAGTTCGACGACCTGATGTTAAACAGTTTGATCCGTGCTGCTTTGTTCTGGAGTTCCATCGGCCTAAGAATTTCCGAGCTAAGAGGAATTAATGAGGTCTGGCACTGCCTGCCTCTGCTCTCGAACTGAGGTGAAGTCTTTCATCATCGGGGCGATGTGAACAGTCATTTTCGCCAGTCTCTCTCAATGAGAGACTGTTGGAATCGTATGGATGTTGTTCATGGCGTCGCTGTTGTGACTGGCTGCCAGCCGATCGATGTGGTTGAACCCGTGGTGAACATTTCGGCGATAACCTCCTCCAGCGGGCGGTCCTGGACGCCGACGTCTTCGATCGTGTAGGTCGAGAGCAGGGCGGTGAGGATCTCGGGGACCTGCTGGCGGTCGACTTCGAGCTTGGCACGTGGGGGGCGAGACTCGACGACGGTGCCGAAGCGGTTCAGGTCAGTGGGGACGTCCGTCCCTGCGAATTGCAGCGAGATGAGTTTGTGACGGCTGAAGCGGTCGACGATCTGGGCGAGCGGGCCGTCGTGTTTGATCTCTCCCTCGTTGATGATCACCGCTCGTTCACACAGGGCTTCGACGTCCTTCATATAGTGGCTGGTGAGGATGACCGTGATCTGTTGCTCCGACTGGTAATACTTCAAAAACTCCTGCACCTTGCGTTGCGAGACGACGTCGAGGCCGATCGTCGGTTCGTCGAGGAGCAACACTTCGGGCGAGTGCAGCAGGGCAGCGATCAGTTCCATCCGCATGCGTTCGCCCAGCGACAACTCCCGCACCGGTTGATCGATGAGTTTCCGGACCTCCAGCAGGTCGACCAGTTCGTCCAGCCGTCGCCGATACTGATCCGGCTCGATGCGATAGATTTCCTTGTGAAGCTGGAACGACTCCTGAGCGGGCAGGTCCCACCAGAGCTGATTCTTCTGCCCCATGACCAGCGAAAACCGACGACGGTACGCGTTCTCCCGTTTCCACGGGACATACCCCAGCACGCGTGCGTCGCCGCCGGTGGGGAAGATCAGCCCGGAGAGCAGCTTGAGCGTCGTCGTCTTGCCCGCTCCGTTCGGTCCGAGGAAAGCGACCATCTCACCCGCTTGGAGCGAAAAGCTGACATCCTTGACCGCCTCGACGACCTTGTAGTCCCGCTTGAAGAGTCCAGTCACAGACGCAAGCACGCCTTCAGCTTTGCGGTAGACCTTGTATGTCTTCGTCAGATGATTCGCTTCGATGGCAGGCATGCGGCCATCTTAGGCGCGGAAGAGTCGAGGGTCGAGCGTTGCGAGTGCCGCCTCGTTCCCAAGCTCCGGCTTGGGAACGCCCTTTCGAGAAACTCTGTTTCTCGTGTCGCCGCAAGTTCCTGAGAGATTGCTGAACTCGCGAAGCCGGAGCTTCAGTCAACGGCGTTCCCAAACTGGAGTTTGGGAACGAATAACGACTTGAGCAGGGAACAATTGAAATCACTCGGCAGATCGTAGTGGCCATTGTATCATCTGATTAGCGGGAACCGCGTCAGACACCTCGTCCTCATCCGCTTTGGCCTTCAACCTGTATCTCAGATTTCTCACGGAGCATTCTGATGAAAGTTCAACACGCACTCACGATCGCTGTCATAGGGCTTGGAGTTCTGCTGGTGTCACGTTTGCCAGTGACGTTTGCAGAACCGGTTGCCTCAAGCGTCAAGCAGTCACACCGCATGCTCGACCTGCTGACGGAAGGTTCCGTTGTCCAGCTCGACTCCGTGCATCAAGCATACAATGTGATCTTACTCAATGAAGAGCAGGTTCAGGAGTTCAGAGACTTGGTGAAACGCACGGAAGCAGAAATGCAGGCTGACGAAGGTCAGACTCCCAACGGCGTTGAATTCGGTGGGGAAGATCAAGTCAGAGTCGCCCGAGGTCGAATGGTCTGGCGAAACATTCAATCACCATGGCGGGTGTTGATGGTCGGTGAGGACTATGTCCGTCTGGAACCGCTGGCTCAACTGGCAGGTCATGAGGAAGTCTCGTGGATTGCGTTGCCGGGGTCGATGATCCAGATGATCAAGAGCAAGTCAACAGTGGGACACGCGACGTTCTAACGTCCCTTACCCAGGAACGTCTTGATCGAGTCGAAGATGCCTTCCTTGGAGGCGATTTCGCTGAGGACGAGGTTGTCGTGTTCGTCGATCAGTTTGCGGAGTTCGCGGATGAAGTCGCCGGAGCCGTAGGGGCTGTCGACCTGGCCATAGCAGAACAGATTGCAG
>JAGQQG010000247.1 GCA_020426325.1 Planctomycetaceae bacterium
CGACCAGGAAGAAACTGACACAACCAGACCGGCGACCGTTGGCCGTGTTGCTTCCCCCCATGGGAGTGACCCGCAGCGTGTCACGGACGGAACACGAGCCGTTGGCTCGTCCTTTCGCAGAGCGTTCCCTCTCTCCCGACGCCTCGCACTCTTGTCCACAAACTCGGTGAACTGCTTGCGCAGCTGGCCGAGTCGTGGCATCGTCGCACTTCCTGCTGCACGTTGTTGCAGGATCGCGAATCACCGTTCCTTACAATGAGAGGAGAGACCGTCATGGCCCAATCCAAGAGATCTGAGTCTAACAAACCCGAAAAGGTTTACCGCATCGGCTTCGTGTCCGCGTCCATCTTTGCACGCGACGTCGAAATCGACGGCACCAAACGCACCCTCCGAAGTGTGAACGTCCAGAAGCGTTATCTCGACGGAGACGACGCGAAGTACACCAGTTCCTTCGGTCTCGGCGAACTCCCGCAGGCCATCCGCTGCCTGCAGCTCGCCCAAGAGTACGTCGAAGGCCGCGAAGCAGACCTCAAATTGGACGACTGATTCGTAACCGCAGGCCAAAGGCCTGTCCCCCGGTGAACCCTCTACGTGAGGGTTCACCGGCTTTTCATTGTTCCATGTCCTCGATGTCTCCCCCACTCCAAGTGAGTTCACCATGTTTTTGACTGTCCGCGAGGTCGCAGAGAGACTCAAGATCAGTCCGTCATGCGTCTATCAACTTGTTGAGAGCGGAAAGCTCGCGCATCACCGCATCGGTACCGGACGTGGAGCGATCCGCATCTCCGAGGACGACCTGAACAACTTCCTGTCGGCGACGCGAAAGGAGGCAGAACCCCCTCGTTTCACGCCAACTCGGAAAAAGCTGAAGGCTCTCAAGTTCTAAGATTCAGCACCGGCTTGTTCAGCAGCTTTTCGCATTAATCCGACTTTCTGATCGAGGTGGGCGTAGTGAGACGACAACATCTTAGTGTCAGCATGGCCAAGCAACTCCGCCATCTCAGCGATGCCCACGCCTTGGGACAATCCTTCTGTCGCGTAGGTATGTCGATATGCGTATGCCACAACTCCAACTTCGAGATTGAGTTTTTGTCGCAAGCGACGCATTCGACAACGGACGGCATTGGAAGTCCACGGCTTTCCCACAGAGTTCCGGAACAACGGTCCGTCAGCGTGCGTCTCCATGAGTTGGCTCGTCAGCTCGATCATTCGGTCTGTGAGGTAGATCAGGCGAACACGGCCCGTCTTCTCTGCGGTCTTATGATCTTTCAACACCCAGACACCGTTCTCAAGGTCGACATCGGATGCCGTCACTCGTCGGACTTCGTCCGGTCGTGCTCCAGTTTCCCGCAGCGCTCGCACGAAGACACCAAAGGCTTGGTCTGTCGCCTTCAGGATCTCATCGTGAGTCTTGTCATCGATCAACGTTTCTCTTCTGGTCATGGCCGGACGCCGAAGTCCCCGAATCCCTACAGGAATCTCCAGGATCAGGCCCTCGTCAAAGCCCCAGTTGAGAACACGTTTGATGCAAGTGATGGCTTGTCGCTGCGTGGACTGACCCCAATCGGGATGATGTACGAGCCAGCCTTCTACGTGCTGTTTGCGCAAGCGACGGACAGGACCGTCATAGTGCTCGTCGAAGTCTGCGAGGAAACCGTGATACCATTTGGTCGTCGAAGAAGCGTTCTTCGCTTTCGACCACACGAGAAACCGCTGGCACAACTCGTTAAAGCTGATCTGCGGCGAGCACGGTTCTTCAACGTCCCCATGGACGGCCATCAGCTCATAAAATCGCTGGTATGCCTCAGCCTCGTTCTTCTGTCCCTCGACCAGTTTGGTCTGGACGCGACGTCCGTGAATACGGTGCGTGACGTACCACCAGCCATCTTGCTTGCGGTACCAAGGTCGAATCTTTGCGGAACTTGACATGTTGAGCCTCCCAATCTCAGGTGAACCAGAGTGGTGAGTTGGAAAGCTCGCTGCTTACAGCCCCTCAATTGTTTGCACCAATTGAGGGGTTTTTGGTGCATAGTTGGTGCATCTCACCACTGTGCATCAAAACGCCAGATCCGTATCTCCTTGTATGATCTTGGTTTGCAAAGTCGGGACGACAGGATTTGAACCTGCGACCTTTTGACCCCCAGTCAAACGCGCTACCAGGCTGCGCCACGTCCCGTGTTAGTCGTGCGGCTCCAAAATTGTTCTATGTGTCCAGTCCTTCTCGCGATTATGGTTCGAGAACCATATCGGATGTTTTCACGAATTGGCAAGTCATTTCAGCGAAAAGTGGTGGTGAGGGACAGCCCCACGGCAATCGCACGTTGGATCTGCGTTTGGTCTCAGGATTGCATCTTCGGTGTGGAAGTCAACTGGCTGTGTTGGCCAGTCGAAGTTTTCAACACGGAGGAGAGCAGCATGGTGGGA
>JAGQQG010000248.1 GCA_020426325.1 Planctomycetaceae bacterium
TTGAGGCCGGCTTCTGCGAGGGCCTGGGCGACGGACTTTGAGTCGTCCTTGGCGTAGGCTTGCTCGGTGAGGACGCCGGCATCGTCACGGTAGAACACGCCCATGCGGCCGTCCACGATCTTCTCGATGATGTTCTCCGGCTTCCCGGTGGCGCGGGCCTCTGCGGAGAGTCTTTCCCGCTCTGCCTTCACGGCCGCCGGATCGACATCCTCGATCTTCGTGACAGCTGGCTTCATGGCCGCAATGTGCATGGCGACGCCCCGCAGGACTTCGCCAGCCTTCTTGCCTTCCCCTTCGGCCTCGAAGAGCACGGCTGTCTTGCCGTCGTGATGGACGTACACACCGACCGGACCTGCGACCTTGGCCATCCGGCCCACGACAATCTTCTCGCGGATCTTGTTGACCATCTCTTCGTAGATCTGCTGGAAGGTCTTGCCGCCTTCGGGAGCCTGAGACATCAGTTCGTCCGCTGTGGACGCACCCGGCCCGTTGAGCAGGTGCTCGGCCAGAGCACTGCCGAACTTCTTGAGGTCCTCGCCGCCAGCGACCGGGGCCGACTCGCACAGGACTTCGACCGCAGCGACCTCGCTGCCATCCGCCTTCTCGGCGACGAACACGCGGCCTTCCTCGGTGGCGTTATCCGCACGCTTGCCAATCACCTTGCCAACCTGCTGCTGCAGGATCTCGATCGCCTTATCCATGTCACCATCGGCTTCGACGAGTGCTTTTTTGCACTCCATCATGGGCAAGTCAGTTCGTTCACGCAGCTCTTTAACGGCGGCGGCTGTAATCTCAGCCATGACAATTTCCTCCTCGGAAATGTAGACGCAAGGGGCGTCACGTTGGGGATACGGTGGGAATGACAACTCGATCAGACGGGCCGCTCACGTCGGGAACGGCCTCACCCGATCGCTGGGAGACACATTTGGTCTCCGTGGGTTCAGGGTTCAACACATCACAGGACGGACCCGGAAGTCCGTCCTGCTGGAACTGGTTGATTAACCGATACTCGGCACAGCCTTGGGCTCGTCGCCCCGATCCTTCGGTGGCTCGGCCTTCTTGGGAGCCTTGGCCTTGCCGTCGGCGATGGCGTCGGCCAGATAGTCGATGACGATCTTGATCGATCGCAGGCTGTCGTCGTTGCCGGGGATCGGCAGGTCGACGTCATCCGGATCGCAGTCGGTATCGAGCAGTCCGACGACGGTGATGCCGAGCGTCTTTGCCTCGTTGACGCAGTTGTGCTCTTTGTTGGGATCAACCAGCACGATCGCTTCGGGCATGCGGTTCATGTGGCGGATGCCTTCGAGGTTCCGCTTGATCTTCCGCAACTCCCGCATCAGCCGCGACTGCTGCTTCTTCGAGTAGGTGGCCAGCTCGCCGCTCACGTCGAGAGCTTCGAGTTCCTCAAGCCGCTGAAGGCGTGAACGAATGGTCCGGAAGTTGGTGAGCGTGCCGCCCAGCCAGCGTTCCGTGCAGTAGGGCATGCCGGTCGCCTCAGCGGCCGCTTGAATGGACGGGGCAGCCTGTCGTTTGGTCCCCACGAAGAGGATGAGACTGCCGTTCGATGCGACCCGGTGGAGGTACTTCTGAGCCCGCATCATGCCGCGGACCGTCTCCTTCAGGTCGATAATGTGAATCTGGTTACGGCGACCATAGATGTATGGCCGCATCTTCGGGTTCCAGCGACTGCTGCGGTGCCCGAAGTGGACACCCGCTTCGAGAATGTCTTTAACGACGATATCTGCCACGTGAAGTCTCCTTGTTGTTGCAAGCTGACGGCAGCGGTTGGGCAGCAACCGACCCCAACGCGGGGTTCAGCCATTGTGTCAGCTTGGTGAGTAATGCCTTCGGGGAATTCCGAAGACGAGGGAAGAAGGATATCTGGTTTTGAGTGGAGCGTCAAATGGAGGGAATGGCGAACTCGAAGCCAGAATGACGAAGGAAATCCGAATGTCGAAGCCCGAATCTTTGGATTTGGGATTTCGTGCTTCCTTCGTCATTCTGATTTCGTCATTCGACATTCACCCCAATCCACCAAACTGCCGGACCGCCTCGTATGCGACCGTGTTGACCGTGCTGGCGAGGTTGAGGCTGCGGACCTGCTCGTGCATCGGGAGTTTGAGGCACCGGGACGCATGCTCTTCCCGCAGAGACTCGGGCAGACCGCGGCTTTCACTGCCGAAGACGAGGACGTCCCCCCGCTCGAACTCCGCTTCCCAGACAAGCCGCTCTGCGAACTTAGTCAGCAGCCACATGCGATGCCCCGCGAGTCGCTCGGTCAGCTGGGTCCAGTCGTCCACCGCCTCCCAGTCGCAGTGCTCCCAGTAGTCCATGCCGGCCCGTTTGAGGTAGCGGTCATCCAGCCGAAACCCCAGCGGTCTCACAAACCACAACTTGGCCCCCACC
>JAGQQG010000249.1 GCA_020426325.1 Planctomycetaceae bacterium
TTGCTTCCCGACGCAGCGGAGGCAGCAGAGGCAGCCAGTGAAGCGGCCCAGCGAACCAATCGGGAACTGCACAATCCCACAGACCCCGCCCCGCCTCAGCTCGGTGAGAAGTCTGAAGAACTTGCAGAGCGGCAGCAGAATCTCGCCGAAGAGTTGCGGCAGCAGACGGAGTCTCCCGAGGCTCGTCAGCAGGCCCAGACGCACGGTCAGCATCGGATGACCGAGCAGACTCAGAGTCTCGCTCAGCAGTTGCAGGAGATCGCTGAACGACTCCAAGGCGAACCGCTCAACGAGCAGGAGCAGGCCGAGAACGCGAGCACCGCTCAAGAGCAGACGGAACAGGCATCAGCCCAGATGCAGCAGGCCCAGAAACGGTTAGAGGAAGGGCAATCAGAAGAGGCTGCACCACATGCAGAGACGGCTGCAGAAGCCTTGCGGCAGACCGCACAGCAACTCGGTGAAACAAAACCGCCGGAAGAAGAATCGCCCGTGCCAGGTGAAGTGGGTGAGCAGGTTGCCGACGCACGACGCCAGCTCAAGCAGGCCGGAGAACAACTGCGGCCTCAATCGCAATCACCAAGCGAACAAAGTTCCTCCGACCAACCGATGCCGGGGGAATCTGCAACTGAGGAATCAACAGAGCCTCCAATTGAGCCGTCCGAGGAGAGTCCTCCCCCGCCCGATGAGCCAAGCCAGGGGGAGCAGCCCGAAGGCGAGCAACCACAGGGGGACGAAGCAGGCTCTCAACCGGGAGACATGCCCGGAGACACCCCGAGCAACGAGGGACAGCCGAGCGATCAGGTGGAACCGACCAAGCCATCGTCCGAGCAGGCCGAGGGTCAGGCTTCGCAGTCGATGCAGCAGGTCGCTGAGTCGCTGAGGCAGGCCGCTCAACAGTTGGGCATGGGAGGCGATCCGTCGCAAGAAAAAGGGAAGCCGGGCGAACAATCCGGCGAACCCTCGGAAGGCAAGCCGGGGGACGAGAGCGGCACAGCCGGCAAGAATCCCATCAGTCTGGCAGAGTTGGAAGCCGAGTTGCGGAAGATGTCAAAACGTAACTGGGGCCAACTCCCAGGACAGATCGAGTCGGAACTGATCCAGTCGACCCGGAAGAAACCGGACAGCGACTATGCTCGCCAGATCCGCCTGTACTTCGAGGAAGTCTCCCGTCGCCGCACCGCCAGTGAGAACCTCAACGATGAATGAACGACGGCAAACTCATCGCTTGCGGTTTTGCACAACACTTCTTGCCGTCATTACGTTGGCATCAACGGCTGTCGCCGATGACGACACCTCGAATGCAGCAGTCGACAATGCGATCGTACGCGGGCTGAATTTTCTCTCGCAGACACAGACAGCAACCGGGGCGTGGGAGACCGAGTCCTTCGGCGAGTCGACCGCGAGTACATCTCTCGCCGTCATGTCCTTCCTCGCAGCCGGCTACATGCCGAACGAAGGAGAGTACGGCAAGCAGATCAATCGTGGAGTCCGTTGGGTGCTCGACCATCAGGAGGACAACGGCATGCTCGTGCATCGCAAGAGTCACGGGCCCATGTACAGTCACGGCATCAGCACGCTCATGCTGGCAGAGGTGTACGGCATGGTCGACGCGTCGGACACTCCGCACGTTCAGCGGGGACTGGAAAAAGGCATTGCATTGATCCTCCGATCGCAGGCGGTCGACAAGCAGGAACGGCACGCGGGCGGCTGGCGATATCAGATCGACAGCAAGGACAGTGACCTCAGCGTGACCGGCTGGCAGGTGCTCGCCCTGCGTGCAGCCAAAGACGTCGGCTGCGATGTCCCGGCAGAGGCGATCGATGAGGCGGTCGCCTACGTCAAACGCTGTGCTTCACTCCCTCGCGGCGATCACTTCCGGGGCTTCGGCTATCAGCCGGGCAACGGTGCCACAGCCACACTTACCGGTGTCGGCGTGCTCGCTCTGGAAGTCTGTGGCGATCACCACTCACCCGAAGCCCTCGGGGGAGCGGAGTTTCTCCTTGACCATCCGTTGCAGTCGGGGAGCAACTACTTCTATTACGGCGTCTATTACACCAACGTCGGCATGTTCAAAATGGGAGGCGACTACGCAGCCTTCTCCCGCGAACACATCACGACATTGTTGCTTCAGGAACAGAAACCGGACGGCAGCTGGCTGTCCGACCACTCCACCGAACGCCGCGTGGGTCCAGTATACTCAACCAGCCTCGCGATCCTGGCATTGGCCGTTGATTATCGGTATCTGCCGATCTACCAGCGGTGAGTGTTGAGAACAGAGCCGCGCCCGTCACAACAGATTGCATCAAGCTTTTGGTGAGGGGTGTTTTGTAAGTTGAAGTTTGTAGGCGTGATAGATCAGGATCTTG
>JAGQQG010000024.1 GCA_020426325.1 Planctomycetaceae bacterium
AAGGTTGAGGTTGAGTGTTGATGGTTTATCGAATTTGCCTATCAACCATCAACCATCAACCCTCGACTCTTTCTTACAAGAGCGGGTGAAGGGAATCGAACCCTCACAACCAGCTTGGAAGGCTGGGGCTCTACCATTGAGCTACACCCGCTGGGTTGGTTGAAGGTCAAATGTTGAGTGTTGAAAGCTCGCATCTTTCAACTTTCGACATTCCACCCTCGACCGCAAAGTGGGGGAAGCAGGATTCGAACCTGCGAAGGCTGTGCCACCAGATTTACAGTCTGGCCCCTTTGGCCACTCGGGTATTCCCCCCCTTATTGACGCGAAACTGTGACGTGACTCTCTTATCCAACGCACCTCAGATGGAGAGCTAGCGGTGGGACTCGAACCCACAACCTCCGGTTTACAAAACCGGGGCTCTGCCAATTGAGCTACGCTAGCAGCACGACGCCGCCCCGCGACAAGCGGATGAATATAGCATGCAACTCCATTCCTGCAAGGGGGAACGGGCAAATGCGCGCCTCCGCTGCCACCGACGACCCCATTCTCGACCAGGTGAGGTCAACATGCACCGTGACTGCTGTGTCTCTTTGACCAAGAAATCATAGTGCATCGAGAATTCGACCCGCAACCCTGCCGCCATGACCGGGCCCCATGATTTCCGACCCGAAATCAGGCAGACAGGTTCGCCGTTACCCTGCCGCATTCTCGTCCATCGCATTGGCAGAGCCGGGCACAACCCGCGTCAAACTCTCGCCCAAAATCGTCGGACACCAGTGTTTCTCGATATGTTCGATCACCATTTCGACACCGCGTGCATGGCTGACATAGGGGCGATCTCTCGGATCGTACAGGGCATCGGTGAGGTCCCTGCACAGGACCACATTTTTACCCAGATACACCTGCTGCCGTATTCCGAACGGTCGACCAAGTACACACATGTTCGTGTGAACGCCCATGATCACGATGTTCTTGCGGCCTTCCTGCTCCAGGAAATTGAAGATTTCCTGGCCGTTGTCGCTCACGCCGTCGTAGCCAATCATCTTGATCGCCGAGTGCTGATGGCGATCCGAGTCCGGATAATGTTTCGGCTCAGGGTCATCGCAGCCTCGCACGATCGCCTCGCCACGAGTCACCGAATCGTCAATCGGTAGCGGCGGCTCATGCTCCTCGTTCAGGTAGCACCATCCCTGAATAGGCACCGACGGCTCAGCGTGAATCGCCTCCTTCATCCGAGCCCGATACGGCATGTCCTCATAATACTTGATGCCACTGCTGGGTGAATGGACGATCGCCACCCCATGATCCCGCGTCAGCGAAAGCACCTCATTCATCCTCGGCGCCATGCGATCCACCCGCAACTCGGCCATTTTGCACGGATGCTCGGCCCACATGTCACACACAATGATCGCCGTCTCCGACGCCTCCCACTGCACGGTCTCCTCGACCAACTGCCACTCCTCCCCCACCTGCTTCCGCCGCCGCAGAACCATCTCCAACCGCCCCGGCGTCACGGGAATCTTTCGAGCAGTCGAAGACTCGTCACCACACAATCGCCGGCAAAGTCCCATCCCTGCGACTGTAGCAATCCCCGTTTGAATAGCCCTCCGACGCGAAATATGAAGTGAATCTTGCATCTCAATGTCCCGGATATTTGTGTCAACGAGAACGGTAATTCAGTGTATGTCTGCCGCGAGCCAACGGGGAGCGCCACCGGTAGGCTCTGACTCATCTTATCCACATCAACCGCCCACAGGCATGCGATCTGTCCCTCAACCGTGTATCGTGAGTTTACTGTCAATTCGATGATTCCTCCAAGAAGACGATCTATGCTGCGTACCACATCACTTGTCTTGACGATCGCCACTGCCTCAATTGTGCTGAGTTTCGTTTCGGCACCTCGTGATGTCTGGGCCGACGCGATGGATCGTTTGAAGATTCCAGAACTCAAAAAGTTGCGGGCGGCGATTGAAGTTCTGCGGGAGGATTACGAGCCGGTCACGCTCGAATCGGGGTACACCGACTACCGGGCCATTCTGCACGCTCACTCGCATTGGTCTCATGACAGCAATGCCACGCCAGAGGAGATTCGCGAGGGGGCGAAGAAGGCGGGCGTGAAGATCGTCATGTTCACCGAGCACCCGGCTGAGCATTACGACTACTTCAAGGACGGTCACCGCGGGCTCAAGGAGGGTGTGCTGTTCATCCCCGGTGCGGAGACCAAGGGGCTATTGAACTATCCTCTCGCGAGCGTCAAGGGACAGACGTTTGAGTCGCCCCAGCACGAGGTCGATGCCGTCCGCGCGACGGGTGGGATGGCCTTTCTGTGCCATCTGGAAGAACGCATGGACTGGCAACTGGACAACCTCACCGGCAGCGAGATTTACAACACGCATGCTGACGTTAAGGACGAACCCCGTTTGTATGCGGCTCTCGCCAACCCGCTCAAGGTGTTCGGGCTCATTCAGGCGTTCGAGGAGTACCCACAGGAATCATTCGCCGCATTGCAGAATTACCCGGCCGACTACCTCCGCCGCTGGGACGAGTTGTGCCAGAAGGACCGCCTGACCGGCGTCGCTGCCAACGACTCGCACCACAACCAGGGGTTGCACGCCTTCATCACAGTCGACGGCAAACTTCAGGTCAACGACGGCCTCGACGAGCCGGTCCTCACCCTCGATCCGGAGGAAAAGCCGGCCATCGCCGCCCTGATTGCAGGAAAACAGCCGGGACACACACTCTTCAAACTCGACCTCGACCCCTACGAACGCAGCTTCGGCCACGTCAGCACCCACCTGCTGATGAATGAACTGACTGAAGAGGCCACCCGCGAAGCCCTGCAGGCCGGCCGCGCTTACGTCGCTTTCGATTGGATTGCCGACCCGACCGGATTTGTCTTCCAGGCCCGTGATGGCGAGAAGGTTTACCCCATGGGCAGCGAGCCGAAACTCACTGAAGATTTAACCTTTGAAGCCGCCTCTCCTCTGCCTGCGACGTTCAAACTGTTGCGAAACGGCGAAGAAGTCACCACCACGGTCGCCCGGACATTCGAGTACCAGCCGACCAAACCAGGCAACTATCGCCTCGAACTCTGGGTCAACCTCCCCGATGGCCCACAGATCTGGGCGCTCTCGAATCCGCTGTACATCAGCGATTGAGCCGAGAGCTACGAGACGGGGGCCTGAGCCTGCACGGCGACAGCCGTCGCAGTGGCGTAGGTGCGGCAGTGGGAGATAGTGATCAGGATCTCGCCGATGCCCCGCTTGGTGGCGAACTCCTTTGCTCCACCCCGGAGAATGATCCTCGGTTGCCCACTCTTGGTGTTGGCAACCTCAATGTCCTGCCAGCCCACTCCGCGTGTAAATCCCGTTCCCAAGGTCTTCATGACCGCTTCTTTGGCGGCCCAACGACCGGCATAGTGTTGCATCGATTCCTTCCGCTGCTGGCAGTAGCGAATCTCCGTCTCAGTGTAGACCCGTTGGAGAAACAACTCCCCATGCCGCTCGATCATCTGACCGATCCGTGTGATCTCAACGATGTCTGTTCCGAGTCCGATGATCATGTTTGTTCGTCAGTCAGCTCAGGTGGCGATCGCAACTTTCGGGAAACCAGGCATGCTCCACAGGCCGCGGCGAGAACGACTTCAGCTCCCCAAAAGACCATAGGCCACGGCTGTTCCCATTCTCCCAAGGGCCTGACCCGCAGTGCAAGATAGTCACCAAACGACCGTTGTATATCACCACGCTTCCTCGTGAGGTCGTCGGCCAATTCCGGGTATGTCGCAGCTGCTGATTCCATGATGCTGCGAGCCATCGCCTGTGCCGGATCGGCCGTCGCGGTCGCTGACTGTTCAGCCCGATACTGCTGGAACCCACGGGCAGCAATCAGACCAAGGCCGGTCGCTGTCAGGATGACGGCCATGATCACCGCTGACAGGCGTTTCAATCCGAACTCGCTCGCCGACCAGACCGCAATGCCACCCACACACAGCCCATAGGCGACAGAAAATAACACCAGCTTCCGAAAAGAGGGCGGACACCAGGCTGCAAACGCCGTCAAGACCGCGACTCCAGCGATGGAGGCGGTCAGTGCACTCACCGTTCGTAACTCTTGAGCCTCTACCATCAAAGTCACCTCTCAACGAGAGATGGGAATTGCACGGAGACCACAGGCTGTTCGTGCCCGTTCGAGAACTTCGCTGGCCTTGGCTCGCGCATTTGCTGCTCCAGCTCGCAGGACATCCTCAACCGAGTCCGGATCAGCTGCGAGTCGCTCGCGACGTTCGAAGGCGGCTCCGAAGTGTTCCATCGCCGCGTCGTAGAGCGTCTGCTTGGCTTCGCCGTACCCCATGCCCCCCGCGCGATACCTCGCTGCAAGGGCAGCCTGCTGCTCTTCGTTGGCGAATAGCTTGTAGAGTGTGAAGACCATACAAGTCTCCGGATCTTTCGGCTCGTCGACCGGCGTCGAGTCGGTCGTGATTTTCATGATGGTCTTTCTCAGTCTCTTGGGCGTGTCGAAGACCGGGATCGTGTTGCCGTAGCTCTTGGACATCTTTTGCCCATCGAGCCCGGGCACTTTGGCTGTCTGGTCAAGAACGCGTGACTCAGGCAGGACAAAGACTTCTGTGTCAAAGATCCGGTTGAATCGCTGAGCGACATCTCGGGTCACCTCGATGTGCTGCACCTGATCGAGGCCAACCGGGACGACATCGCTGTCGTACGCGAGAATGTCGGCCGCCATCAGCACGGGGTACGTGAACAGCCCCGCGTCTGCCGGGATGCCACGGTCCTTCTTGTCCTTGTAGGCGTGACACTTCTCCAGCAGGTGCATCTGCGTGACCGTCATCAACAGCCACGTGAGTTCGGTCACTTCCGGAACATCTGACTGCCGAAACAGAGTTGCCCGATCAGGGTCGAGGCCCAGCGCGAGCAGGTCGACTGCAGCTTCGTACGAATACTCCGCCAGTTTGGCAGGAGTAAAGGCATCCTCATTGACTGCCCGAACAGTCTCCGGCCGGTCGATCGTCGTCAATGCGTGGTAGTCCGCAATGAAATAGAACGACTGCTCATTCCCTTGCAAGGCGATGTACTGCCTGATCGCACCGAAGTAGTTCCCCCAGTGAAAACGGGCTGTCGGTTGGATGCCGGAAAGGACACGCATGATCTCAGTTACCAACGAGTCAAGGAAGACAGTGGATCGCTCAATCAATCATCAATCAAATTCATGAGCCGGTGCGTAGCCATCGAGAGACGAGTTCTGCGTAGTCCGTGAAAGTCAGTTCGTCTTCCTTCCATTGAAGCTGCTGGCAAATCTCAGGCATCCGGCAAACGAATTCTCGATATCGTTTATGAATGGCTGCCCCGCCCGGGATCGTCTTCCGACGTGAGGACGTGGACAGCCAGTTTCTGATCATGGTAATCGCTTTCTTTTCCTCATTCTCGTGAGATCGAATGTCCTGTCCTGCGATGTCTGACAGAAATTGCTGATACCGATAAGGCTGACGATCTAGGATCAAACAGTTCTTCTTTCGTTGAATCCCGCTCCCGAAACGTTGGGCCGCAACAAAGAGCCCTAATTCGAAGGGCATGTTGAATCGGGGCAAACCCGTCTCATGATCGAGTTCGGTGCGGGAGATGTCATGGATGCCATACTTGCTCTCAGAGATAATCTTGAGAATCTTGTCGATGCGGACCTGCGACGAATCATCGACTTCCAAAGCACACCGCGGGCGGAAACCACAGTCGAATACGCAAAAGACAATCGCCCGGAAAATCGAATGGTACTGGTCATCAAAAGGACAGTTGATGAACACGTCATTCGAGTAACGGTGCGATGTCATCGATCACCGCCCCATCGCTGTCGTCGCTTGCCTGCGAGAATTCCCGTTCGACGATTTTGATTGAGGTTTCTTCCCTGCCGATTTCACAGTCGACACGGCATCGGCGATTTGGCTTGGCGTACGCGTCCGGTTTCGAGAATCGGCGGGCAGAAGCACGATCCGCTTGGTCTGTTGGGATGACATCAATCGTTTCCTCTGTAAAGTTGAATTACTCAGTGAATCGCGTTGACGATCTCGTCAACCGAATGCACTTTCATCTCTGATAACGTGCCCGACAATTCATCCACCAATCGTTCCGACACACTTGGATTATAGAAGTTCGCCGTGCCGATTTGTACGGCGGATGCGCCGGCGACGAGAAACTCCATCACGTCGTCGATCGTGCCGATGCCGCCGACGCCGATGATCGGGACGTCGACACTTTGGGCGACTTGATAGACGCAACGGAGAGCAAGTGGCTTGATGGCAGGACCGCTCAGTCCGCCGAGTTTATTACCCAGAATGGGCCGACGGCGTCGCCAGTCGATGGCCATACCAAGAAACGTATTCACCAGCGAGACTGCATCCGCCCCCGCATCTGCGGCGGCCTGGGCAATCGTCACGATACTTGTGACGTTGGGGGTCAGCTTCGCAATCACAGGGAAGTCACAAGCACCGCGAACCGATGAGACCACGTCTGCTGCCATCTCAGGGTTCGTCCCAAAGTCGACCCCGCCGCTGACATTGGGGCAAGAAATGTTGAGTTCCAAGCCGGAGATGCCTTCGACGTTGTTCAGTTGTTCAGCCATCCGGACGAACTCATCGACGTTCCGGCCGGCAATGTTCGCAATGACGGCCGTTCTCAAACTCGTCAGGTAGGGGATGTGCGTTTCGATGAAGTAATCAATACCGTCATTATCGAGGCCTATGGAATTCAGCAGGCCGGATGCGGTTTCGACCGTTCGCGGAGGCGGATTGCCCCGCCTTGGCTGAGCTGTAATCGTCTTGGGGATGATGCCTCCCAGACGAGAGAAATCGACGTAAGCGGCCATCTCTCGGGCGTACCCAAACGTGCCGGAGGCCACGAGAATGGGATTCGCGAGGTGCAGTCGATTGAGTTGAACGGCAAGTTGCGTCATCGAGAGTCCATCATGATCGAACTCGCGGCCATCAGCGACCGCAGAGTCGCCATGATGGTCAGCAACTCAGCACAGTTCAAGGGGCGCAGGATTCAACCTCTCATCCTGAAGCGGAATGGGCAGAGGGTGATGCATCGCTGGGTGACAGTCGAGACGACGGTTGGCAACGCCCGCCACTCAGATCACACCACCGTGAGTCCGATACGGAGTTTCAAAGTCCGGCTGATCCAGGAACCAGATTCGTTCCCAGATTTCAGGAATGTGCCGGTAGTTCTCCGACGCATAGATCAACTGCCGGACACGTCGATCGGGCGACGCGCTCCAGATGGGGACAATGCATCCCACCTGAACACTGCAAACGGCAATCATCAGTCCCGCAAAGACGAGTCGTCTCATCGTCTTCCTCCGTGAAGTCCATGACGGAACGGATGCACAACTCACGACAGTGAGGAATGCAACTCCTATCCGAATACAGATTATTAAGTTGTGTCGATTGGGGATGGCTGACGGATGTCGACCATCGGAGAATTGAAGTAGGTGAGGTGACACAGTGCGCAAAAAAGGATGCGGGATTACTTTCAGCTTACTGTTGTCGGTTCCAGACTTTTGATGATCAGCCTGGTGAGTGGCTGCTCGTCATGTGCGATTGTGTTTCCGCTGCGGGAACTGCCGGAGTCGGAGTTGTATGTAATGTTGGAGTCGTCGGCTGACTTCCTGCAACGTATTCAGAAGACTGGGCTTGTGACTCTCGTTCAAGTCGGGCAGCTTCTTTCCGGTCGAGTTCGAGGACCTTTTCCTCCATCTCTTTCCCCGGTTTGAAGGTCACGACAAACTTCTCCGCGACATCCACTCGCTCCCCAGTCCGTGGGTTGCGAGCTTTTCGGGCGGCGCGTTTCTTGACTTCAAACACCCCAAAGTTCCTCAATTCGATCCGACGCTCCTCGACAAGTGTCTCAATGATTGCGTCGAACGTCTTTTGGACGATCTCTTTGGTTTTGAGTTGTGTTAATCCGATCTCTTCCGAGATCTGCTTGACAATTTCTTTTTTGGTCACGACACGCGTCTCCTGCGGAAATCGGGGCCGGCGAAAACCTTGTCCGGACACCGTGCGGCATTCGTGCGAATGACTCAACTGTAATTCCATCATCGGGTTACTGTCAAGGCGATTCGGGAAATGCCCTTTTTTACAGGAGAAGAGGCCGTTCTTAAGGACGAATGATGCGTCATTGATCAAGTTTTGAGACCCGAACAGACACATCTTACGTAAGTATAACCTGGTATGAATCTTATGCGGTGCTATCAGACTCGGATGCAATCCATGCGTTCTGGCAGCCTCCTCTCATTTGATCGACCATCCATGAACGTCAACTTCAGTGGAATCCGCAAAGTCGGACCAAATTCCCTGATCGCACCTCTTGTGGGTCTCAGACATCGACTTGTGCTGCAAGCCTCTGGATCTCTTTCAGCGTAACCAGATCGCCGCAACCTGCTCCAGGACAAACACTTTCTGTGATATTCCAAGTTTCTTCCGACACAAGGTTCGAACGCCAGAAGGGCCAAGTGCGACACTGCTTTGGGCGAGCCGGATAGACTCGACATCTGCGAGTCGCAGGATCGAAGAACGTGCAATCACCGTTGGCGAACTCGTTTAGCGACAAGCGGCCACGTACCAATCGGGTGTGAAGGAGTCGAACCTCACCGATCGAGACTTCAAGAAGTTCAGCGATTCTCTGAATTTCAGCCTCATCAACCCAGACATAACCCGGCTGCCCGGTACAACAATTCCCGCACTGTGAGCACTCAAATCTCAACCCGTCTGCGTACCAAGGACTGTTAGACGGTAATTTCGAGCTATCGGATTGAACCGATTCGGGGCCTGACATCGTCTCGATCCACCAGAGTTCGTAATGCGAAGAGGTAAGTTGACGTCCTGCCCAAGGAGGACGCCAGCTCATTAGCCAATAACACTTTCGGGAAAATCCGTATTGCAGGCAAGTCCCTTACATGCAGGATTTGCCGGTATAATTGCACTGACCGATGGTTCGATCAGCGATTCACGAACTTTCGGCCAACTTTGCCGGTCTGTGATGGCGTTTGGTCTTAGAAGAAACCGAACATGAATGCACGGAAACCATTTCGCACGACGCTAACAAGGACACGGCCATGCTCGTTCTCAGTCGCAAGCAGGACGAAAAGATAATCATCGGGGATTCGATCACGCTTATGGTCGTTTCAATCCAGGGCGACAAAGTGCGTCTGGGCATCGAGGCTCCTAAAGAAGTCACGATACACCGTGAAGAAGTTTATCGGGCGATCCAGGAAGAGCGTAGCCGTCAATCCTCCGACGCGCCTTCAGCATAGCTTGATCAGACAGTCGCGGGTCATTGCGGCATCGGATCCAGTCTGAGGCTCAGAGGACACTTGCTTGCGTTGATGTGGGGAGACGTTCGGCCAGCCTTTCGACGATTAGTTTGCCGATATTGAGCGATGCTGTCGCGGCCGGTGATGGTGCATTGCCCACGTTGACGACTCGATCCGATTGTTGGACAACGAAATCATCCAGGAGCTGACCGTCCGGACCGAGTGCCATCGCTCTTACACCCGCAGGTGCAGGTGACAGGTCCTCTGCCTTGATGGCCGGGACCAGTCGTTGCAGAGCACGAACGAACGCCTGCTTGCTGATTGATCGCCACATCTCGCCTGCGCCGGTCCTCCAATGCTTGGAGGCCATCTTCAGGAAACCGCCATAGGTCAGCGCCTCTGCCAAATCCCGCAGGTTGATGTCCGATTTGCGATATCCTTCCCGAGCGAAGGCCAGGACCGCATTGGGGCCGCACTCGACTCCGCCATGAATCATCCGCGTGAAGTGGACGCCGAGAAATGGGAAACTCGGATCCGGAACTGGGTAAATCAGATTCCGGCAGAGGTGCTGGGACTCGGGACGCAGGTCAAAGTACTCCCCACGAAAGGGAACAATCTTGGCTGCCGGTCGCTCTCCGGTCAGCTTTGTCACCCGATCGGCTTGAAGACCGGCACACGTGATGACGTAACTGGCAACAACATCCCCCGCGAGGCTCTTGATGATCACTTCATCCGACTTCACCTGACAGTCGGTTACGCGGGCATTGAGCTTGATTTCTCCGCCCCGTTCACGGATGCGGTCGCCCAGACGCTCGGAGACTTGTCGATAATCAAGGATGCCCGCCTCGGGGACGTGAATCGCGTTGATCCCGGCGGTATGCGGCTCCAACTCGTCGAGTCGCTCCTTACCGATGATCTCGCATTTGATCCCGTTCGCCTGTCCTCGCTCGAAAATCGTCTGCATTTGTGGCAGTTCAGGCTCAGCGGTGGCGACGATCACCTTACCACAGATTTCTACGGGAATGCCTTCCCGTTCGCAAAACTCCATCATCGCGAACTTACCATCACGGCAGTTCACCGCTCGCAACGATCCGGGTTTGTAGTAGATTCCCGAGTGGAGAACCCCTGAGTTATGCCCGGTTTGATGTTCAGCAACCCGGGATTCTTTCTCCAGCACGACGATCTTGAGGTCGGGGAACCGTTCACCGAGACGGTAAGCGGTCGCCAGTCCGACGATTCCTCCCCCGACGATCGCGACATCGACACGTTTCATCTCAGGGCCTCTTCACTTACACCAGCGCGAATTCGATTCGAGCCATAATGTCCACCGGTTCGGCCATTCGACCGGGTCCGATCGAACCGCAACTCAGCCAGCCACTTCCTGGGTCAATAATTTCCCAGCCGTCTTCTCTCAGCTGCTCGACATTTCGCTGAACAGGCGGCTTGGTCCACATCTCGTTGTTCATTGCCGGAGCGACCAGCCGGGGACAGGTGACCGACAAGGCCAACGTGCTCACGAGGTCGTCCGCCTGCCCATGTGCCAGTTTGGCCAGCATGTCAGCCGTGGCCGGGGCGATGACATAGGCATCCGCACGTCGCGCCTGACCGATGTGTTCGCCGATGAAATGCTCATGGGCGTCAAACATCCCCAGCAGCACTCGACGACCAGTCAAAGCTTCAAATGTCGTCGCCCCGATGAATTTGGTTGCAGCGGGGGTAAGGACAACTGTAACCTTCGCTCCAGCCTGCATCAGCTTGCTGGTGAGGTCTGCCGCTTTGTAGGCAGCGATCCCTCCCGAGACCCCCAGCAGAACTTCGCGGTCCTTCATCAAATGTCATCCAGCGATGGACCGCCGTCCAGATCACCGTCCACGTCCGGGGCGTCGTCCACCGCAAACACGACGTTTTCCGACTGATCGAGGAAGATCTTGTCGTGCATGATCTCCTCAATCACAGTGTGCATGCCCGGCTTGCCGACAACGTCGACCAGTGGACGGGCGCCACGGTTGAGTTGAACCAGTCTCTTCTGAATGAGCGTCGACAGTTTAAACCGTCCGCCAACTTTTCTGACGATCTGCTCTTCCTTCAGTTCTTCCAGCATCGATTGATACCTCTTCGCCCCTGATGTGAACACCTCGGACCTTCAGTCAACTGACGGAAGCTGAGGGAGACGATCAGCAGCAGCCTCTTCCAACTAGTGATTCTGTGCGACGGATTTCAGAATCCGGCAGATTTCCTGCACGGTATCGTCCAGCGATTCGTTGACGACCCGGTAACGATAGCGATCCGCGAATGTAAGCTCTCGTTCGGCCGTCTGCAACCGACGCTGAATGACGGCTTCATCCTCCGTGCCCCGATCACGCAACCGCTTCTCGTACACGCCCGGAGGGGAGGAGAGGAAAATCGAGACCGCGTCCGGGTAGCGTGCCATGACATTGAGCGTTCCCTCGACGTCAATTTCGAGTAACGACCAGCCACCCGCATCATGAGCCCGCTGGACCTCAGAGAAGGGCGTGCCATACCAGTAGCCGCTCTTGTGAACCTCTGCACACTCCAGGAATTCCCCCGCCTGCCGTTTTGACTGGAATTCGTCATCGGAAAGAAAGTAATAGTCCTCGCCGTCAACCTCCCCGGTGCGTGGGGGGCGCGTGGTTGCAGAGATCGATTTGATCAGGCGAACGGGGGACTCGTCCAATAGCCGGGCAACGACCGTCGTCTTACCAGTTCCACTCGGTCCGGAAAGGACCACAACGGGAACATCTGGAGGCGGCATTGAGCAGGGAGCACCGGACATCGGGTCGGGAAGTGAGTATGGAGGATTGAGAATGGAGCCTGAGACGAAGCGGGACATTGGCTTTTTGCCTCTTACTCCACGTTTTGCACGATCTCACGGAGTCTTTCGATGCAGCCTTTCATTTCGACGACTGCATGAGCAATGTCCACATTGTTGGACTTTGATCCGATTGTGTTGACTTCGCGGAACATCTCCTGACAGAGGAATTCGAGTTTGCGACCGGCAGACTCTTTCTGATTCAGGCACTCAGAGAACTGATCGAGATGGCTGCGCATCCGCGTGATCTCTTCATTGATGTCACACCGATCGGCAAACAGACTGACTTCCCGGATCAGGTCTGCATCCGTGACCGACACGCCTGTGTCTCTCAGGAGTTGAGTGACCCGGTCCTTGAGCTTGTCGCGATACTGGACAATCACGGTCGGAGCCCGTTCCGCGACAGTTTCGAGTTGAGCAGCGATCAGTTCGCACTGCTGTACGAGGTCCTGTCGCATCGAGTCCCCCTCCCGCTGACGGAACTCGTCAAGCTGGGCGAGTGCCTTCTCCAGAACCTTCTGAACCAGAGGCCACTCCGCATCGACGTCCGTACGACCATCTTCGTCCTCGACGATCACGCCAGGAAGGGTGAGAAAATCCGTCAGCTGCGCTGGAGGTGACAGGTGCATTTCGTCTGTGATGGCGATGAGCTGTTCCCAGTAGGACTGAATCACATCATGGTTGATATGATACTGCCCCGATCGGGAGACCGAGTCTATCCGCAAGGCGATGTTGACGGTCCCTCGGGCGACCGAGTTCCTCACGAGCTTTTCGATCTCCTGCTCCTTGGCAGAGTAGGCATCAGGACAGCGGATACTGACCTTCAGGTAGCGGTTGTTGACGGTCCGCACTTCGACCGCGATGAGCCTTCCGCCCTCTTGCTCCCGCGCGTCGCCATATCCGGTCATGCTCAGTAGCACGGCTGACCTGTTTCCTGATGCTGAATCGTCATGGAGAAATCATCGAACGGATGTCGACCCGAATAAGTGACGGTTCGATTGAACGAATCGAATTTCTGAGCCCGACTGTCAACTATTGTTCCGAACTCTGGGTCTGGTCCCCGTCAGCAGCCGGAGTCTCGGCTGGAGCAGCTTCGTCAGAAGGTGCTGTCGGTTCGGCTGCGGGCTCATTGCCATCGGTTGCCTCAGTCGATTCTTCCTGCGGAGTTTCGGTCTCAGGAGTCTCAGCGGGGGTTTCCTCCGTCGCTGCAGGTTCCTCGGTAGAGGACTCTTCAGCTGATTCTCCCTCAGTGCCGCTCTCCGATTTCAGTCCCTCAAGGTCTTCGGTACTCAAGTCGAACGGCGCCTCACTTTCGCCTTCTGCCCCCAGCGGAGTCTCTTCAGCCCCAGCAGGAGCGATTCCAGGGAGACCGGATGACCGGCTTTCAGCCCCTGCTCGCAAGAAGTATCCGCTGCCACCGGCGACGAGCACCCAGGCGACAGCAATCACCACCGTGATCTTGGTGAAGACGTCACCTGCTTTAGTTCCGAAAGCACTCTGACCGCCTGCTCCACCGAAAGCACCAGCCAACCCGCCACCACGTCCTCGCTGGAGGAGCACGACGATCATCAGAAGCATTCCGAGGAACAGCAGCAGGATTTGGGTGAGCATAGCCATGGTCGTGTCGACTCCCTGTCTCCGTAGGGCAGGATCACAACCTGCCATGTTGGTCATTGTCTTGAGACAGCAGTTCGCGATGCTGCCTCGAATCTTAATTAAACTGTTACGAAGCGACAGAGACGTGTGCCGCTTCGATGATCGGTATGAATGTCTCCGGTTTCAGGCTCGCACCACCCACCAGTGCCCCATCGACGTTAGGCTGTGCCAGCAACTCGGCAGCGTTGTCAGGTTTGACGCTGCCACCGTACTGGATACGGGTCGCCTGGGCGACATCGGGATTGTAGCGAGACTGCATCCAATTGCGAAGATGAGCATGTGCCGACTCGGCCTGATCCGGAGTCGCGGTCTCGCCCGTGCCGATTGCCCACACCGGTTCGTAGGCGATCACGACTTTGGCCATCTGCTCAGCCGTTACATCCGCAAGTCCACCTTCCATCTGACGATCGAGAACGGCATTCGTCTGATCCGCTTTCCGTTCTTCGATCAGTTCGCCGACGCACAGGATGACACCAAGCCCCTTGGCGAGAGCCGCCTGCACCTTCTTGTTGATGAGTTCGTCCGTCTCACCCAGCACGTGACGCCGTTCGCTATGCCCGAGGATGACCCACTGACACCCCACATCCGTCAGCATGTCGAGCGCTGTTTCTCCCGTGAAAGCCCCCGGCTGCTCGAAGTAGGCATTCTGGGCTGCCACTGTGACACCAGAGTTTCCTACAGCTTCCTTCACAGCCGTCAGGTAAACAAACGGAGGGCCAACTGCCACGTCGACCTGATCAACCAGTGCCTTTGCGCCGTCCGCGACTCCTTTTGCCAACGCGACGGCGGAGGCATGGGTCTGCGTCATTTTCCAGTTACCGGCGACGAAGGGGCGTCGCATATGACTTCTCCTTGATTGCTTTAGTTCGATGAAGGAACGGGAATCGAGCGCCCGAAGACTTCGGCGAGCTTCTTCATTTGCTGCATGACTTCCGCGAATTGGTTAGGGAGCAATGCCTGCTGGCCATCGCTCATCGCCTCTTCCGGCCGACAGTGCACCTCGATATGGACTCCATCTGCCCCAGCCGCGATGGCAGCCAGCGACATCGGTGGAATCAATTCGGGGCGTCCCGTTGCGTGACTTGGGTCAACGATCACCGGGAGATGGGACAATCCCTTGCTGTTCGGCACCATCGCGAGATCGAGAAGATTCCGCGTCGAAGAATCGAAACTCTTGATGCCCCGCTCGCAGAGGATCACACGCGGGTTGCCATTGGCCAGAATGTATTCAGCCGACATCAGCAAATCCTCGACGGTCGCACTCATGCCTCGTTTGAGCAGGACCGGCCGTTTCGTCTGCCCGACCTCGGTCAGCAGGTTGAAATTCTGCATATTGCGGGCACCGATTTGAAAGAGGTCGGTGTACTTGTCGATTAATTCGACCTGACGCGGGTCCATCACCTCAGTGACGACCGGCATTCCCAGCTCGTCCCCAACTTTTCGCAGGATCTTGAGCCCTTCTTCGCCCATGCCCTGGTAGCTGTACGGACTCGTCCGCGGCTTGAACGCCCCTCCTCGAAGGATATTGGCTCCCGCGTCCCTGACGCTCCGGGCAATCTCCATCAGGACTTCTTCGCCTTCTATCGCACATGGGCCGGCAATCATCCCCAGTGAGCCGCCTCCCACGGTCACTCCATGTCCAACATCAAAAGCGGAGTCTTCACGCTGGACTTCTCGGCTGGCCAACTTGTAAGGCTTGAGCACGGGCACCACGTTTTCAACGCCTGGAATTGCTCGCAAAGGTGCGTTACGAACCACGTCCTCCTCTCCGATCACACCGATCAGGGTACGATGCTCTCCCTGACTGACATCGTGTTTGAGGCCGAACTCTTCAATTTTTTCCAGTACGTGAGCCAGTTGCTCTTCCGAGCAATTGGGCTTGAGAATGATGATCATGATCGATGGTCTTTGAGAGGTGGATTGCCTGCGTTCGGAGACTGTTTGCCAGACATCCTGTCGCAATCATAGAGCGAATCCGTCCGGGTGCCAGACTACAAGGGCTGAGAACTCTCAGCTGAATCTCTGGACGAAAATCTGATGAATTAGCCTCTATTCAAATGGCTCGCTGCGGGGATAAGAGCCAAGCACTTCGAGGCGAACGGCTTTCTGCTCCAATTCCACGAGAGCTCGTTTAATCGGACCGTCCTGCATGTGCCCTTCGAAGTCCAGGAAGAAGAGATATCCCATCTCCGGACCTCTCAACGGGAACGATTCAATCCAGGTCAGATTGATCCTGGCACGTTTGAAACCTGCCAGAGCGTCAGACAGCGACCCCGGTTTGTGTGAGATTTGCAGAAGAAGTGCAGTCCGGTCCTTGCCGGTGGGTTTCGCCGATTTGTCGCCAATAACCGCAAATCGTGTAACATTGTGTGCATTGTCCTCGATCCGCTCCGCGAGCACATCCAAGCCATACTCGACAGCAGCCTGAGCACTGGCGATCGCCCCCGCCCCCGGTTTGTCACGGGCTAACGTGGCGGCTGTTGACGTGCTCGTAACCTCATGCAGGTGCGCCATCGGCATGTTTCGGGCAAGCCAGTCACGACACTGCGACAACGCCTGTGGCTTACTGTAAATCTCGACAATCTCGCTTCGAGGCGAGCGCGACATTAAATTGTGATGAACGCTCATCTGCACTTCGCCACAAATTCGCAGTGGCAGCCGGGTGAACATGTCCAGCGTGTCCACGATTCGACCGTCGGTGCTGTTCTCGATCGGCACGATGCCAAATTCCGTGTGGCCTCGATTCACTTCCTCAAACACGGAAGCAATCGTGTTGACCGGAATTAGGTCCGCACTCTTCCCAAATCGTTGTATAGCAGCGAGATGCGTAAAACTGAATTTCGGGCCGAGATAAGCAACCCGGAGGGTTTTGACCTGAGCACGAGCCGCACTCAGAATTTCCCGATAGACCGATCGGGCAGCTGTTGATGACAGAGGTCCCGTATTTGCGGCATCGAGTTGCTCCCACAAATCGTATTCAAGTGGGTGATCAAACAGATTGATCCCCGAAGCCGACCGCTCCTGAATCTGCTCGACCGTTAACCGGGCCCGATCGTTGATCAGTTTAAGGATCTGCTTATCAAGCGCACCAAGCTGCTGCTCGACAGATTGAGGCTTTTTTCGTGGCTTCTCAGCAGGTTGAGGGGCAGGCTTTTTACGGATCGCTGTCCGAGGTGTTTTTGTCTTCCGAGCGGCAGGCTTCTTTCGGGCAGATGCCTTTTTCACGGGCTTCTTTCGAGCCGCCTTTGCGGGTGACCGTTTCGCCGCCTTCTTCTTGATCGGTCGCTTCTTTGCCATCAGAGGCCTGCTGTCTGCTGCATGAGTTCAACGACGCTCGCTTCCGTGCGACTCTGCTCCCATCACCCGAGATGACCACCCGAAAACGATCCCGAAGGATTGACAAAAAGGGCAGTTTAGTAGACCTCTCCAGCGATAACTCTTAACATCAAAAAGACTTGGATCACAGTTGTACAGACGCCCCTCGCGGGTGTCAAGCGGCTGGGCCGTCCCTCAGCAGCCCCGCACTCCAAAGTGCCATATTGGCACCACTGGCGGTTGGTTACCCATGAATTAACACTGCCAATATGGCGACATTGCCGTACTGGCAGCAGCGCCACAGGTAAGTCCATGTCCTCAAGGTGTTGAAAAATAATATGTTATCGACACATCCTCGACTCACGCCGGTTTGGTACACACATTGCAAACGCTGACATGGGCGATTCTGCACGTCTTGATGTCACACGTCGTTTGTCTGGATGTTCAGATCGCTTCCTCAAAATTAACAGATGACCGAAACCAGCGGACATAAATTTTCAAATCGGGAGAACTCATCATGGCTGTTTCCAGCGAAAAGGTAATAGGAATAGACCTGGGCACGACCAACTCCGTCGTCTCCGTCATGGAAGGGGGCGAAGCCAAAGTCATCGCCAACCAGGAAGGGGCACGCACGACCCCCTCTGTCGTGGCCTTCAACGACAAGGGCGAAGTCCTTGTGGGCGAGCCAGCCAAGCGGCAGGCCATCACCAACCCCCAGAACACCATCTACTCCATCAAGCGGTTCATGGGCCGGCGTCACAACGAGGTCGAGTCCGAGGAGAAGATCGTGCCGTACAAGGTCGTCGGCGGGGCTGGAGATTATGTGAAGGTCGACGTTAACGGTAAAGAGCACACGCCCCCCGAGATCTCGGCTCATGTCCTGATGAAACTCAAGGACGCGGCTGAGAACTACCTCGGCCACAAAGTCAACAAGGCCGTCATCACGGTCCCTGCGTACTTCAACGACGCGCAGCGGCAGGCCACCAAAGACGCCGGTCAGATCGCCGGCCTTGATGTCTCGCGGATCATCAACGAGCCGACCGCAGCCGCTCTCGCCTACGGGCTGGAGAAGGAGAAGGACGAGAAGATCTGCGTGTTCGACCTCGGCGGCGGCACGTTCGACGTCTCGATCCTCGAAGTTGAAGAAGGTTCGATCGAGGTGCTCTCCACCAACGGCGACACGCACCTGGGTGGTGACGATTTCGACGAACTGCTCATCGACCACATCGCCAAAAAGTTCCAAAACGATCAGGGGATCGACCTCCGCAAAGACCCCATGGCCCTGCAGCGTCTGCGTGAAGCGGCCGAGAAGGCGAAGAAGGAACTCTCCTCGTCGCAGTCGACTGACATCAACCTGCCGTTCATCACGGCCGACTCCTCAGGGGCCAAACACCTGCAGATGTCGATCTCAAGATCGGAGTTCGAGAAACTCATCGATCCGCTCGTCGAACGCTGTCGCAAGCCGGTCGAGCAGGCACTCAAGGATGCCAAGCTCAAACCGGGCGACATCGATGAAGTCGTGCTCGTCGGCGGCTCGACCCGTGTCCCGATGGTGGTCGATCTCGTCAAGAAGGTGTTCAACGGCAAAGAGCCTCACAAAGGGGTGAACCCGGACGAAGTCGTTTCGATCGGTGCTGCCATTCAGGGGGGTATCATTGCTGGCGATGTCAAGGACGTGGTGCTGCTCGACGTCACACCGCTCTCGCTCGGCATCGAGACCGAAGGGGGCGTGATGACCGTGCTCGTCGAACGCAACACGACCATCCCGGCTACCAAGTCGGAAACCTTCTCGACCGCAGCCGACAATCAGACGGCTGTCACCGTCCGCGTCTTCCAGGGTGAACGTTCGATGGCCAGCGACAACCGGCTGCTCGACCAGTTCAACCTCGAAGGTCTCCCCCCCGCACCGCGAGGCGTCCCGCAGATCGAAGTCTCCTTCGACATCGATGTGAACGGCATCCTCAACGTCTCCGCCAAGGACAAGGGAACCGGCAAGGAGCACAAGGTCACCATCCAGCAGTCCAGCGGTCTCTCTGAAGGTGAGATCGAGCAGATGCGGAAGGACGCCGAGTCGCACGCCGACGAGGACCGCAAGAAGAAGGAACTGGCCCAGGCCAAAAACATGGCTTCCACGCTCGCCTACCAGACGGAGAAGACCCTCAAAGAGCACGCGGACAAACTGGACGCCGGCTCGAAAGAGGCGATCGAAGCGGCCATCAAGAAGGTCAAAGACGCAGAAGCAGGAGACGACCTCGCTGCAATTAAATCCGCGACCGAAGAACTGGAGCAGGCAACCCACGCCCTCTCCAAACACATGTACGAATCGGCCCAGGCCGCCGGCGGCGGAGAAGGTGAACCCGCCGGAGCCACCAGCTCCACAGGCTCCTCCGACGAAGACGTCATCGACGCCGAATTCGAAACGAAGGAGTGATAAGTGAGTTCACGTTGGGTGGCACTGGTTGCTCGCAACCAGTGTCGCGCAGCGACAGGAGGTCGTTCATCGCTTTGGGTTCACCTAATGGCGACTCCGTCGCCCCAGATTGACAAGCAATCTGGGCCACCCGCGGATTTCCATGTCTTGAATCACCGATAACTCGCAACCGAAGTCAGTCAACGATACGATGCTTCTTGACGTGATTTACGTCAACTAAGCCTCCCATGCCTGCGACGTCCAGATTGCAAGCGATCTGGATTTCAATGTTGCATGGCAGTCGCATGAAGCATTGAGGTGAAGAGTGGCGACGGGCAGCAGCGCCGAGTACAGGAAGCTCATCAACGAACTTGGCTACGACACGAATCGTGTCGATGCTGGTTTCGTGCGTGGTAATGCGTTGCGTGATAAAAAGTCTGGTGACGGGCTGGATGATCGTCGTTTTCGCTACGCGGCTGTGCTAGACCCGGAAAGGCTTGGTGTCACGGATGTCTTTGAGGTCAACGGTACGCCATGCATCTATATGAAAAGCTTGGCTGCCGACCCGACTCCCGATCAAATCAGGGAATGGCATCGGACGGCTTGGAATCACGGTTTGGGGCGAATGCTATGGGTCGTGACTCCGACTCAAGTTCGAGTTTTCAACGCTTTCGAACCTCCACCAAAGTCGAAAAGCGACGATGAACATCCCGCCGAGATCCTCCGGTGCGCTGTTGATGGTTTTGAAAAACTGCGTCGGTATGAGCTTGATCGAATCAGTGTCGAAAGCGGGCAGTTCTGGGCGACAAGTGCCGGAAAGAGGATCTCAAAAGATCGACGGATCGATGCAGAACTTGTTAAGGACCTGCAAACAGCCGCAGGAGTTCTGACAGAGCGTGGCTGCCCAGCTTTGCAGGCGCATCGATTGATGCTGAGAACTCTGTTCACAGCATACCTTGAAGCTCGCGGTGTCTTGCCTGCCGATTTATTCGAGGGGCTGAACGCCAACACGTTCGGAGAAGTGTTGTCACGCGTCGGCGAGACTCGCACATTCTTCGAGCGAATGAGGGAAACATTCAACGGAGACCTGTTTCCGCCACCTCCAGTTGGAATCGACAAAGACGAATCTTACACGTTCGCCAAACATCATCTGGAAGTAGCCAGAGCCATCGTCACGCGACAAGACCTGCGTTCCGGCCAACAGACATTCGACTTCTGGCAATACGACTTCGAAGTCATCCCGATCGAGTTGATCAGCTCGATCTACGAACGATTCATCTATGACGAAGATCGGCTGGCCGCGAAAACCCGTGGCACGCATTACACGCCAGTGAACCTCGTTGATCTGGTCTTTTCGCAAGTCTTCGACGATCACTTGTTCTCTCAGAAGCTCCCCAGCAATCCGAAGGTCTTGGATTTAGCCTGCGGCTCGGGTGTCTTCCTCGTAGATGCCTTTCGACGCCTCGTCGCTCGTCGCATCTCCAGTGGTGAGAAACTGACAAGGACGATGGTGCGGAAGGTACTTTCCGATCAAATCTACGGAGTTGATCTTTCTGAAACTGCTATCGAAATTGCAGCATTCAGTCTCTGTCTGACTGCGTTTGAGCTTGATCCGTCACCCGATTCAGCCGAGCATCTCAAGTTCCGTCATAGCCTGAAAGATCGCAACCTGTTCGTTGGCGATGCATTTTCTTCCGATGGATTCACTGAGGCGGAACCATTTCGGGGCAACCAATTCTCAGTTGTGGTTGGCAATCCGCCCTGGAACAAACCCAAAGGGGGACGTTCAGCCTCAGAAGCATCTTCTCGTTCACACATCGAGTACTGCGAGCAGCAAGAGCCACCAGTCGAACTTCCCTTTCGGTCACCGATCGATCAGGCATTCATTTGGCGCAGCAGAGACTTTCTGCACAAATCGGGTCGACTGGGTCTCATACTTGATGCGAAGAACTTCTTCAGTCAGCAAGAGCAGTCACTGACATCAAAACAGCAGCTGTTCACCGAACTGCGATCTCGCGTCATGTTGAATCTGTCGGTGCTCCACAACAAGAATCTGTTCCCGTCCGCTGAACAGCCAGCGATGGTCTTTGTCGCAGAGAATGCCAAGCCGAAGCAAGCCGACACGCTTATCTTTGCTTCTGCTGAGCGAAGTGAAACCTTTCGCAAGCACGGCATCGTTGAATTGTTCGTTGAGCGTTTGAACCGATTACCGATTGACCGAATTCCAAACGAACATCATCTGTTCAAAATCGCGTCCTACGGAACTGCCCGTGACCGAGCGATTATGAAGGATTTGTATGTAGACAACGATACTTTGGAGGCTGCCCTTGAGTCATGGGGAACTGCTCTGAGTCAAGGATTCATTCGAGGTACGCGACTGAAGCCGATTCCAGATCGGATGCCGTCACGGAAGCTTGAGGCTCAGCGGTTGCAGCGTTTTCTACAACCGACAGATGGATTGGATGCGTTTGATTACAGCGAGTTGGAACACGCACGAGACCCTGGCATTTACAAAGCACCTCTTTTGCTCCTTCAGCAAAGCTTTGATGATGATCGTCTCGTCGCCGCTGAATGCTCTGGCGATGTCGCGTACTCGCGATCTTACTTCGGAGTTACACTTGATGCCTCAGAGAAGTGGCGCCTCGATTTGCTCAATGCCTATATCAACTCTTCACTGGCGATGTACGCATTCTTTTTGACAGCTTCCCGTTTGGGGATCGACAAGCAAATTGCCGAGCAGAATGATTTCGACCGTTTGCCTTTCCGATCGGTTGATTCGAAGGCAGACGCTCAACCCTTAATCAAAGTCCTCCGGAAGCTCGAAAGGCAGGACGAATGTACCGATTTCACATTGCTCGACGACGCCATATTTGAGTTCTATGGGCTAGCGAATTGGCAACGCGAATACATTACCGACACGATTCGGTACGAACTTGACTTCGTCCGGCATGGCAGCCGTGCAAAAAGTGTTCGTCCCGTCGAAGAAGTCGATTTGAGGGCATACGCTGACACCATTGTTAAGTTCGTCAGGGGCAACCTGTCGGCTGGAGAATTATCTGTGAACGCGGACGTCATGACGAATCTGGCTGACCTAGGCTGCGTCGAAATTCGCTTCGACGAGGATCGGAACCGTGGTGTTCGCGTCATCGATACTCCCGACAAACATTTTGGTTCTCGTCTCGCCGAATTGCTGCATGCACCGCTGACTTCCACGGTCCAGCTTCGCAGGTCGTTGATCCATTTTGACGATGTCCGCTGCATTATCGTGAAGCTGTCACAGAAGCGATTCTGGTCTCGTGCCCGCGCCTACGATGATGCCGATGTGATCTTTGACGAACTGTGTCGAGGGGGCAAGTAGCATTGGTAGCTCCTAATCGAAGCGGACACCTGAACTTGAATATCCGGCACAAGGCCCAACGAGCAATTGTCTGCCTTGTGCTCCGAATCCTGCACGATGCCTGGCCAGATACAATCTCAGACTCAAGCGTCTCAGCATCCAGCGATGAGGATTCGATCTCAAACGTCCTCAGATGGAAGATGGTGGACGTCAAGAATCGACTTGATCCTGTTCCCGAAATCGAGTTTCTCCGAGAACCACAGTCTGATCGCGTAGAACTCGATACACCACTGGGGTTGATCGATATCATGGTGTCCTACACATGGGACGAATCGACCTACTTGACGATGGAGTGTAAACGCATCACGAGTACAGAGAATTCACTTGCACTCAAATACGTCCGCAACGGAATCAACCGCTTTGTGATCGGCAAGTACAGTCCCGGTCATGCCTTCGGCATCGTCGTCGGATATGTGATCTGCGGCAATCCGACGGGGTGCGCTAATCGAGTTTGCAAGGCACTATCCAGCGAACCGTCTAACGAGACAGGTTACGATTCTCAATTCGGGTGGAAAGAAGATGCCGAGATGCTGGAAGGACAGATTCTTTTCAGATCGCGACATCTCCAATCTGCCCATGAGAATGTCATCGAGTTGATTCACGCATTCGTATCACTTAATTGATCGATTCTACCGCTGCGCGCCGGCCGAGTGAGGTAGAGTGCATGAAACGAAGTGGAATGCACCACTTGTTGGCGGTGCTTTTCGCGTTGCTGCATGCACCCTACGCCGTGGCGTGCTGACCGTGCCGTGGTTGTGGGTGGCATGGCGTCACGGCGTGAGCCGGGTCGCCATGTGTGTGGACGCGTGCCGAAACATGCTCACCCGCCTGCGGCGTGAGAGCATGGCACCCGAAACGCAGGCGAATGCTTAGAGTCGTCATCTCGCTCCGCGAGATGTCGCTGACGCTGGGACGGGTGCGAGCTTGTCGGGGGCGTCCACTTGATCCGCTCATCACGACGGAGCGTGATGGCTACTTTGGTCGAGCGTGTTCTCTACTTTGCTGAGTTCGTCCAATGGAGAAACTCGCCGGGACGGAGCTTCGCTTTTCTTGGGTTGTCGGCGATGTATCTACGAAGGTAGAGGAACTGCTCTTCGCTGCGGAGGAGGTGGTCGAAGGCGTCTTGTTGCCAGAGGCGGCCACGTCTGCCGAGAGAGCGATTGATTTGGGTGGCGGTGTAGTGCTTCCAGGAATCGCATTGAGTAAGCATGGATGACTCGTCCGGGAAGGCGGCGAGCAGGTGGACGTGGTTCGGCATGACCACGAAATCGGTGAGGTCGTATCGGTCGCCGTCGAAGTGGCGGAGGCTGTCTGCGACGATCATTGCGTTTGACGGGTCTCGCAGTGGACAGGCGCCATGGCAGGCATCGAGTTCGTCGTGCCAGCGGTTGGAGAAGGTGCGGTCGAATTCCTGCTGGAGGGGAAGGGGCAATTCGCTCAGCTGCTGTCTCCAGTTGTCGGCTGTTGGGGTGATGCCGTGCCGGACGAGCCAGCTGCGGCGGTCGGTCTCCCAGCGATTGATGACCGAGCGAGGCATCGAATCATCGGTGCGGAAGGTGATGAAGCAGACAACGCCCGGTTGTGACCAGTGGGGCAGACGGCGCCGCTTGATTGCGACGTCGGCTTCGGGGTCGAAGAATTGGAGCATGGCGGATTGTAGTCGTCTCGCTCCGCGAGATGACAGTGATGCGGGTGTCTTGCTCAGCACAGGCGAGTGCGAGCTTGTCGTGGGTCTGCACTTGATCCGCTCATCACGACGGAGCGTGATGACAACTTTGTTTGAGATGAACCGCAGAGAACGCAGGGGGACGCAGAGGAGAGTGATAACAACTCTGCGACCCTCAGCGTTCTCTGCGGTTCATCTTTTTGTCGCATGGTCTGTTGAGCGATCAATCTTGAGAAGCCTAACCAGCCGCGCCCGTCAGGAAGCGGATCACGGGGTTTCCCGCAGGATCGAAACTGCAAGTTGAAATGGACGCGTGCCGAGTCATGCTCACCCGCATGCAGCGTGAAAGGAGCGTGATGGCGACTTTCGCCGTGTGACTCTGCGCAACCGTTGGAGGAACAGTGAGAAGGTCGTGTGTGGGAACGGTGTCATGGCGACAAAGCATTCCGAGGGGTCGAGGAAGATTGATCGGGGCGATCGACGGCGGGAGTTGGTGGCGGCGCTCAAGGAGTTGGCCGCAGCGGAGGGGCCGAATGTGTCATTGCGCAGACTGATCAAGTTTCTGGGGCGGTCCGAACCGTATGTGATGTTGTACTTTGATACGTGGGGAGACCTGCGTGAGGCAGCTGGCTTGCCGCGACGTCGACAACGAGGCTACTCGCCGAAAATGCTGCTCGACACACTCCGCAAGGTTGAAGCCGAGCATGGCTGCCCGGTGAGCAAGCGGCGGTTTTACCACCTCACCGGTATCAGTGAGAATGCGTGCATCCGGTTGTTCGGGAGTTGGCGTGAGTTTCGTGAAGCTGCCGGGTTGCACGAGATGGCTTCGCCCGGGACGCCTGTCAGGTACACACGCGAACTGCTGCTGAAGTTGATGCAGGAGCAGTTGCCGATCCTCGGACGCCGCATGACGCGGAATCAGTTTGCCAAGGCCGTGAACATCTCGACCGCGACGATCGACCGGCTGGGCAACTGGGGTGCGCTCCGCAGTGAGCTGAACCTCAACGCACGGGGCCGCGCGAAGACCAAGTCGTTTGCACAAAAGCTGGGGATCGAACTGTTCGACGAAGAGCCGGAGTTGTTTGACTTCTCTGATCTGCCAGCTTCGCCGGATTTGAGCGTAGTGGTTAAGAATTCGCCGAGAAGGTGACGGTTTATCATCGAAGTCTGCGCTCCAAACCTATTGGAGTCTGCCTTTGGGGCCGACCAGATTCGATTCTTCTGCGAATGCCATGGCAACGAACACTTCGTGTATTTGCTGGTTCATGAGGATCACGATAATTTCCTTCTTAGGTCGCAAACTGCGCGCGGAGCGTACAACTCTTCCAGCATAGGCGGGGCAGCAAGCAAACCTCCAGCCGCTGGGGAGAGCGTTGAATCAACGGATGGCATTGTTCGGAATCTCCGGGGCAAGGGCCTCCCATAGGCACAACAGGCCAAATTCAAATTGTTGGCGCCCATGCTCGGGTGCGCAACCACCAATGCCAGACACTGCCCGAGTGAGTCCAACCGGCATTCGAATGGTTCCACACGCACAACTACGAAATGCGAAACCCCTTCGCCAAAGCCGCCTGACACTTTGGTTTCAAGGAAGAGCTGTTAAGTCTGGAAAGCCGTCATGAATTGGGAAAAGCAGCAACTATTACAGGAATTACTAGGTGATTGAACTCCTGATTCACCCGTTGCTTCGACTGATCTACGGACATGAAATCCTGACGTTCATGGGATCAAGTCTCTATCAGTTTGTCGTCGCGAGGGTCACGGGGGGGTATGGCGAGAATCTGGAATGCATGGGTTCAGAAGTTTCTCCTGGAGTCGCACGTGCTGTTGTGGGAATCGTGCTATCAAACGGCGTTCCGCCCCCCATCACCTCACACGAAGGAAAGCAATCGCGTTCATGCAAGTTTGCTCATTGCCGATATCCAGCGAAGTGACGGAAACGACTGTGAAACTGATGAAGTTCGACGCTCAGCATGTCGAGTCTCTGAGAAATGATTGGAGCGGTTCGCCAAAATCCAATCCCTGTTTGTCAGGGATATTGCAGCAGTACTGGCACATCAACCCGACTTCCCCGGAGATGAGGAGTTACACCAGGGCAATCGCACGATCAAGGCTTACGAATCGCCCCCGAAAATGTGCTTTCCTCACCGTAGCTGGACTCGCCAAAGTACGGACTAATGAGCGGCAACTGACGTTACGACTCAATTCTGGCGAATACAGCTACTTCGAACGTGCGATTGCCCTGGGAGTTACGTCCGCCAGATTCCGTTCCGAGCTAGCGACACTTTCTCAGTCGCTCTCGACGCCTGGAGGTTTAACACCCAGTCGTCGTGATCTACATCCTGCGACAGATGGCCTCGGCCATCTCCTGGGTGCCCACGGCTGTCGGGTCGTTACGGTCGGCCTTCATGTCGTAGGTGACGTCCTTTCCCTCAGCGATGACTTCAGCGACAGCGTTTTCGAGTTTGCTCGCGGCCTCGTGTTCGCCAAGGTGATCGAGCATCATCTTGCCCGAGAGGATGACAGCGGTCGGGTTGACCTTGTTCAGCCCTTTGTATTTCGGGGCACTGCCGTGCGTTGCCTCGAAGAGGGCTGCATCCTCTCCGATGTTGGCACCAGGGGCGACCCCCAGTCCGCCAACGAGTCCTGCACACAGATCGCTGAGGATGTCGCCGTACAGGTTCTGAGTAATGATTACATCGTACAATTCGGGTTTCTGGACGAGTTGCATGCACATGTTGTCGATCAGACGCTCCATGTACTTGATCCCCGTCGCCTCGGAAACTTTGCCGACAAGCTCGGGATCTGGCTTGACTCCCTCAGCGAGTTCCGGCCATTCAAAGTCGGCCCCATAGGCAAGAGCGACAGCTCGTGTCTCGTCGTACCACAGGCCGTCTGTGAACTTCATGATGTTGGCTTTGCAAACAGAAGTCACAGACTTTCGCTTGTTCTTGACGGCGTAATCAAAGCCAAAGTCGGTGACTTTTCGAGTTCCTTCGTAAGAGATGGGTTTGATGCTCACGCCGGTCGTGTCATCGCGGGTGTTGATCTTCTTGTCTCCAGATGCCTCGTTGATCATCTTGATCAAATTGGCCGTCTTCTCTTCGCCTGCTCGGAACTCGACGCCCGCGTAGAGGTCTTCAGTGTTCTCTCTCACGAGAACGAGATCGACGTTTGAGCCCTCGAAATAAGTGCGAACCCCCTTGTACGTCTTGCAGGGGCGGACGCATGCGTAGAGACCAAGAGCGTGCCGGAGAAACACGTTGACGCTTCGGAAGCCCTTGCCAATCGGCGTGGTGATCGGTCCTTTGAGCGCCACTTTGTTGGCACGAATCGAATCCAGGACGCGTTCAGGAACCTTCCCCTCAGCTTCGATGACTTCAATCCCGCACTCCTGCACGTCCCAGTCGATCTTCACACCCGTTGCATCGACACACTTGCGGGTGGCTTCGATAATTTCAGGACCGGTTCCGTCTCCGGGAAGCAGCGTGACTTTGTACATTTCGGTCTCGTCGTTGTTGAAGCGAGGTCATCTCTCACGTAATGGCGGAAACGATATCCGAGCGTAATTCGTTGCTGCCGTTAAGCGAGCGAAGCTATCACATGCCCCCCGGCCATGCAACCAGTCATCCGGACGTGAAAAACGGGAACTTCAGTCACTGGACAGGGTTCCCGGTTTACTAAAAAGCATGGTATGATTTATGTCCCTATCTTTATTGTGATACCACCCCGATCTCGGATCGCATCAAGTCATCGAGCCTCATCCTATGTCTACCGCCACTCAAGAACCGAAGTCGTCAGCACCGCCCCGGCTCAAGCGCGAGCGGCCGGTCAATCCGGAGATTGACAAGCTGTTCAAGATGCAGATCAAGCTGGAAGCGTCCGACTTGCACCTCCAAGTGGGCAAACCGGCCATGCTCCGTTTAAAGGGCACCATCCGCGAGCTGGAGATGGCCCCGATCGACGAAGATACGATGTGGCGGATGTTCTATGAAATCATGGATGACCGCAACAAGCGAATCTTCGAGGAGAATGGCGGGGCCGACTTCGCACACATCGTTCCTTACGAAGGGAACAACTGGCGGTTCCGAGTGAACCTGTTTCGACAACTCGGGCTGCCGGGGATGGTTGCCCGAAAAGTCGAGCAGTTCATTCCCGACTTTGAAGGACTGTACCTCCCTCCCGTCATGGTCGACTTGTGCAAATATGATCAGGGGATGGTCCTGCTCGCCGGCGTGACGGGTTCGGGCAAGTCGACAACGATTGCATCGATGCTGAACTGGGTCAACCATCAGTATCGCAAGCACGTGCTGACGATCGAAGACCCGATCGAATTCGTTTACACCTCAGACAAATGCCTGATCAATCAGCGCGAACTGGGGATGGACGTCAAAGACTTCCACATTGCTATGGCCCATGCCGTGCGAGAAGACCCCGACATCATGTTGGTGGGAGAAATGCGTGATCGCGAGACATTCGAAACAGCCATCCATGCTGCTGAGACGGGTCACTTGGTCTTCGGGACGATTCACGCCTCCAGTGCTCCGGGCACCATCGGCCGTATTCTGGACCTGTTCCCGAACGACATGCACAAGGCCATCCGTTCGTCGATGGGCTTTAACATGCGGGCCATCGTCGGGCAGAAACTCTTGAAGACCATTGTCGACAAGCCCTCGCGGGTCCCGATTGTCGAGATCATGAAGTTCAACCCGATTGTCAAGAAAGTGGTGCTGGAAGCTCAGGATGAAAAGTTGTTCTCGGCCATCCGGATTGGTAAGGATGAGGGGATGCAGGTGTTTAACGACTCGCTCTATGACTTCGTGCAAAGAGAACTCGTGAGTCGAGCAGCTGCCTTTGAGATTTCACCGAATGTTGAAGAACTCAAGATGATGCTCAAGGGGATCGAAGTGAAGGCTCCTGCCATCCTGTGAAAACAGATTGGATGGAGACGCGGCGGAAATTGGTCGTCAGACAGCGAATCAGCCGAACATCAGCAAAAAGGGCGACTGCGGTGCCAGAACGAGCGAGGCTCTCCACTGCCATCTTCCTGATCGTGCTCGCCCTTCAAGGGGTCGTGCGAACAGATGCTGTCGCGCAAGGTCCTCCTGCTCCGGGCGCCCCAGCACCTCAAGCAGCCGCACCCGATGCAGGTGTCCCCGAAGGCGTCTCTCCCCCGCCTGTCACCGGAACGAGTTCCGACGTGCCTCGGCTACCGAACACTTATCCACCGGACCCGTTGCCGTTTCAACGAGGTAACCCCACAACCCCGGGAGCGATCTGGTACGTCAGCCTGTGGAAGATGCTGCTCGTGATTGGTGCATTTCTGGGCTGGGTGAGTCTGGCGAAATGGGTCAGCAACGACGCGAGAGGTCTGAAGGTGCGGCCATCCTTCTGGAATACGCTGGTCTATCTCTGCGGGTTAGCAGCGCTCTTGCTGTTCCTCACGCTTCCCAGTTTCGGTGCCGGATTCTTCATGGCCATTATCGGCCTTGCCGCGCCTGCTGGAGCATACATCAACGAACGGAATCAGGCCGTTCCGGAATCGGGCAAAGTGCTGACCCCCAGGCACATCAAACGCGTCACCCAGCGATACCTCGCGAGATTTGGGATCCGCTTTGGCGGAGGTGAAGGGGATGAGGATGTGATTGGTCCCAACATCACGTTCATCGGCAAAACGCGTACAGGCAAAGTCGACAGTTCCACCTCTCGTCAGGTCGAAAACTCCAAAGGATACATGGCAGCGAAAGAACTCGTGTACGATGCGATTCTCCGCCGAGCGACGGACATCCACCTGGAGCCCAAGGAGAACGAACTGTCGGTCCGCTTGAGAATCGACGGCGTGATGTATCCGACGGAACCGTTCGACCGGGCCGTCGGTGACGCGATCGTCAACATCACCAAGGTGCTTTCGGCGATGGACATCACGGAACGTCGTCGTTCACAGGACGGCGGTTTTGGTGCACACATGGACGGTCGCGAAATCGACTTTCGTGTCGCCAGTCAGGGAACGCGAGAGGGGGAGAAGCTCGTCATCCGGATTCTTGATCAGGCGAATTCCGTCAGCAGCGTTGCCCAGTTGGGAATGCGCAAGAAGCTGATGGATCAGATCAAGGATGTTGTCCATGAGCCACATGGGATGTTCATCTGCTGCGGTCCGACTGGTGCCGGCAAATCGACGACGCTCTACGCATGCTTAAACGAGATTGACAGTTTTCAGCGAAACATCATCACGATTGAAGATCCGATCGAGTACAAGATGGAGAATGTGACTCAGATTGAGATCAATACCAAAGCTGACCAGACATTTGCGGGATCATTGCGGAGCGTTCTACGACAGGACCCGGATGTGGTCATGGTCGGCGAAATTCGAGATAGTGAAACTGCTCGGATTGCCTGTCAGGCGGCCAACACCGGGCACATGGTCTTCTCAACCGTGCACGCCAATGACACGATCACGGCGGTGTTGCGACTCATCGACCTCGAAGTCGATCCGACGATCCTGTCGTCTTCCATTTCTGCGATTCTCGGTCAACGGCTGGCCCGGAGACTCTGCCCGGACTGTAAAGAGTCGTACAAACCGAATCCTGAATTCATCAAGAAAGCAGGCCTGCCGGTCAATAAGATCGAGTCATTCTGCCGTCCCCCCAAAGAGCCGGCCCACTGTCCCACCTGCGGCGATCTGGGTTACAAGGGCCGGGTCGGAGTCTTCGAGTTTCTGGGCATCAACGATCGGATTCAGGATCTCATCCGCGATAGTGCAGCCGTCTCCGCCATTCGTGCGGAAGCTCGAAAAGACGGGATGCTGACCATGAAGGAAGAGGGGCTGCGGCTGGTTATCAACGGAATCACCTCAATGGATGAACTTCAACGAGTTGTCAGGAAATAACATGCAGGGAAATCGGTCCTCACCTTTGTCGACTGAATTCCTATCAAAGTGCCACATTCACAAACTGAATATTCCATGCTTGATCTGTTTCTACTCGCAGTCATCGGCGTAATAACGTGGTGTGTTGCCAGTGATGGGGCGTGGGGGGCCGCGTTTACGATGATCAGCGTCGTGATCGCGGGACTGCTCGCCACCAGTTTTTTTGAAGTCACCGCGACGTTTCTCGAACAGAATATCGCCAACTCCGTAGAATGGCAGCATCGCTGGGATATCATCGCATTCGTGGGACTGTTTGCGGCATTCGTTTATGGACTCCGCGCCGCGACGGAACAAATTCTCCCCGTCGACATCGAGATTCATGGGATGGTGTTCGACATCGCGCGATGGACTTGCGGCTTGATTACCGGTTGGGTGACGATGTCCATTCTGTTGACCGCTCTGCACACCGCCCCGCTGCCTCGCAAATTTGTCGGTTTTGCTCCAGAGCCGGGGAACCGTGGCGGACCGATTGGCCAGATGGGGCCCGATTTGAAATGGCTGGGTTACGTCCACCTCATGACCGAAAAAGCGTTTCGACGCGGAGCCAATGGCCCCATTTTCGATGGCGCCACATTCCCGTTTTACCCGGGGGATGAATTCCGGATCCTGCCGTCGTTCCCGATTCGCTATGCCTCACGTCGAGACCGCTACTACGGGACTGCAGCACCTGCTGCAGACGGAGGAACGCTCGGCTCAGGGCCTCGTGGTCCAGCCCCGGCTGCCTCCCCGGGGGCACCACGATTCTGAAATATCAGACGATTTCCTTTTCAAAAGATCACAATCACCATGCTTGCTCACGACGTCTTCTTCTCGCTGAATGATACATCTCCCGAAGCGGTCGACCGGTTGGTCCGGTCTTGTCATTCCTATCTGAAGGATCACCCGGGACTCGTGTTCTATGCTGCCGGTGTCCTCGCGAAAGACTGCACGCGAGACGTCAACGATCGCAATTTCGACGTCGCCTTGCAGATGGTGTTCACCGATAAGGAGGCCCATGACACGTATCAGGTGTCGGAGTCGCACCAGCAGTTCATCGCTGAGAATAAATCGAACTGGAAACAGGTCCGGATTTTCGATGCCTACGTGGATCATTGATTCGTCAGAAAAGTCAAAACTTCTGCCAAGAAGGGAGCCACATCGGCGAATGACCTCAGTGTCCCGATCGAATTCATTTCGAGGCGTAGAACGATGACCGAATTCCTGGCCCCGGTATCGGGAGACGACCGGTTTGCGTTATTGGTCGTTTCCGTGGTGATGTTCACATCCGTACTGATCCCGATCGCATCGGTCGGCTTCGTTCAGTGGCGCAAAGTCCGGGAGCGTGAAACGGCTGCTGGACTGATTCACGACATGCTGGCTCGTGGGTGTTCGACTGAGGAGATCGAACGCGTGCTCCAGAGCGCTCAGATGGACATCGGTTCCGTTGAATCGAGTTTTGACCAGAAGCGCGCCCCCTTCTCCTGCCGCAGCTGAATACGGACGTCCGTTCCACCCCACTCACGCGCTTGGGCTGATCTCAGTCTGGAACTCAACTCGTACTGAGCCGCAGACACTGATTTGGCGTTTCCCTCTCTTACAGCCTGACAGCACTCCGGTCTCATCAATCCACCGGCGTGTCTGCTTCCGTTATGCCGCGTGACCTGCTCTATTCTGGAGAACAAGTCACGTCACTCGTTGTGCAAACACGGAGCTTCGCAGATGTCAGATTGTCATTCATTGGTTGTTGCACAGAATCCTAAGCGACGACTGTCCCATCACAGCATCTTTCTCATCTGCTGGTTGGGAGTAGTGATAGCAATCGCTCCGTCATCCGTGCTGAAGGCAGATAATGTCTTTCCTACTTCAGAGTGGGAAACCGCCACACCACAGGAGATGCAGCTTGACGAGGCTGCGATCATAGAAGTGGCCAATCTTCTGGGAGGTCGAGGATGCATCATCAAGGACGGCTATCTCGTGCATGCCTGGGGAGATCAGGAAAAACGGGGAGACTGGCTGTCTTCCGCGAAGCCAGTCCTGAGTACCCTGCTGTTCTTTGCACTGCAGGAAGGACTGATCGACAGCGTGGATCAACGCGTCAGCGATTTCGACGACCGACTGATGGGCAAAGATCGTGAGATCACGTTCCGACATCTCGGCAGCATGACCAGCGGCTATCTGCGACCGGAACCGCCAGGCGAAGCATGGGCCTATAACGACTATGCCATTCAGCTGTATCAGGCGACGTTGTTCGACCGGGTATTCAAGGACAATCCACATACGGTTGCTGAGGCCCCTCAGCGACTCGGGGCACTTGAGCTGCAGGACCATCTCAAATGGAGGGAGAAGAACCGTCGCCTGTCTGCCTCGGTGCGTGACTTCGCTCGAATCGCCTGGTTCTGGCTGAACAGAGGGAAGTGGAAAGACAATCAACTGCTCCCCGAATCTTACTTCGACGATTATGTTCGTCCACAGACCCCAATAGACCTGGCCCAGACAAAGTACATGGAGCAGGCTGAGGACTACCTTGGCCTGGGCAGCTACGGTGGCGGTTCAGACCACTTCACGACGTTTGGTGCAGGCATCTATGGATTCAACTGGTGGTTCAACGAGACCGGTCGGCTCCATCCGGCCAGTCGCACCTGGCCGAACGCTCCCGTCGATGCGTATATGTCAATCGGTGCCGGTGGCAACTGTGCGGTCATGTATCCCAGTCTGAACCTGCTGCTCGTGTGCGCTGAGGGCAACTGGGGCAAGCTGGATGCGGGGAACCCGAAGTCACGGATGAACCGCCTCCTCGCTACGACATCTGGGGCGGCAATAGAGAGTTCCGATTCTCCCCGGGTGTCCAGCCAAATGACCAAATGGCAACCGGTCACCCTGGATTTTCACGGCCCTGATGCTCATGCGAGAGACTCGGATCCCAATCCGTTCCTCGATTACCGGTTGCAGGTGAGGCTCACCGGTCCATCGGGGAAAATGACGAATGTTCCAGGCTTCTTTGCGGGTGATGGAAATGACGGATTATCAGGGAATGTCTGGCGAGTTGTCTTCACTCCTGATGAAGCGGGAAGATGGCGTTTTCAAGCGTACTTCCGCCAGGGAGACGACGTCGCGGTGAGTCTGGACGACGTTGACGGCGCGCCGGTTGCCTTTGATGGGATCGAAGGGGAGTTCGACATCTCAGACCTTGATGTGGACTCTCCCGGATTCTATCGCTGGGGACGTCTCGAATATGTCGGCAGTCATTACCTGAAGTTTCGAGACGGACCGTATTGGCTCAAAGGGGGGACCGATTCACCCGAAGACTTGTTGGCGTACGCGGGCTTTGCCAACACGCCCAAGGCCAGACATCACTTTGAACCTCATCTCCGCGACTGGAAAGAGGGTGATCCCGACTGGGGTGACGGACAAGGCAGGGGAATTATCGGCGCACTGAACTACCTGGCCTCGCAACGTGTGAACAGCATCTACTTCCTGCCGATGAACATCGGCGGCGACGGCAAAAGTGTCCATCCCTATCTCGGCACACCCGATCTCAAGGGGAGTCCCGAGAATGACAACCTGCACTTCGATCTCACAAAGCTGCATCAATGGGGCATCGTGTTTGAGCACGCACAACGCCGGGGACTGATGCTGCATTTCGTCCTCAACGAGGCTGAAGCAGCTAACAAAAAGGAACTGGACGACGGTCAACTCGGAGTCGAACGCAAACTGTTTTACCGTGAGCTCATCGCCCGCTTCGGGCATTATCCCGCGCTGCAGTGGAACCTGTCCGAAGAGTACAACCTCGATCACAAGCTCGAACCGGAAACGGTCAAGGACTTTGCACAGTACATCGGAGACGTCGATCCATACGACCACCCCGTTACTGTGCATCATGCGGGGCGGGCTGAGAAAGCCTGGGCACCGTTTCTGGGGGATGCACGGTTCACCGTCACGTCATTTCAAGAGAACAAGAATCTCTCCGAGCTGATCGAATTCTGGCGGGTTAAGTCACATCAAGCCGGAACTCCCTTAGTCATCGGCATCGACGAAACGTTTCCCGACAAGACCGGGTCGTCCAACTTCGACCGGCACCGCAAAGAGTACATCTGGAATACCTATTTTTCAGGGGGACAGATCGAATTGATATTGGACGAACTTCTCAAGGTCGAAGACTTCCGCACCTATGAGCCGGCTTGGGGCGACATGGCGATCGCCCGGACGTTCATGAGCGAGCACTTACCCTTCTGGGAGATGGAGCCGAACGACGGTCTGATGCAGGACTCATCAGAATTCGAGGGTCTGAAAAACAAGGTTCAGGCTCAGGTCCTGGCCAAAGCTGGAGAAATTTACGCCATCTATCTGCCCTGTGCCTCGAATACTGGCACACTCGACCTCCGCGATCACCCGCAGTTGTTTCAACAGCAATGGTTCAACCCGCGGACGGGCGATTTCGTCGGTCCAGAAGCAAGTGTCAAAGGGGGCCAGTTCGTCCCACTCGGCAAGCCGCCCAATGATCCGTCCGAAGATTGGGTCGTCCTGTTCAAACGCCACGGCGTTCAGGAATGATTAAGGCCCGACTACAAAACAGACGGACGCCAGTATTCCTGACATTGTTCGGCACGACCAATTGGTAGTGGATCGGTTACTTCAGCTGCGGACGATCAAACAGATCAGGTGATTGTGTCGCAGCGACAGACGGTTTTCGCGGCACCAGTGAGATGCCCGAATCCAGAATCGCAGCCGTCATACTCTCCGCAAAGAGAGTGATTCCGGATTCTGTCAGATGACACACATCACAAAAGTCCTTCGGCTCAATGATGATCGACTGAAGATCAACAAACGGCAACTCGGAATGATCGGCGACCACGCGTCGGATTGCCTCATTGTGAGCGGCGATTGTATCGCGAACATTTTCCGTCCATCCCCACACTGTCGTCGGATGGCCAAACTCTCCCTTGCCGTAACCCAGTTCGCCGGCGCGAAATGCTTCCACTGTGTAGTTCGGCGGAATGTAATTCGCGAAGGTGGCCAGAACGATAGGGGTGTCTTCCTGCTCAGCCAGGCGAATCATAGAACGCAGATTGGCCTCAAAAGCCGGCGGCGTCTTGATGTCGTTCCCCCAGTCGAACTCCTGTTCTTCGGTTGCAGACGCCACACGCCGAAACGAATCTCGCACCACATTCTGGATTGAGGCGTGCGGATTTTTCCGCATGGTCTCAATCCAGTTGTACCACCCTGAGTGTGTGTAATCCTCTCGAAAGACGTCTGCCGGATAACGGTTGAGGTTCACATCATTGATGCCGTGATAAACGATGATCAGATCGAACTGTGTTTTGCACTCCGCCAGATACTCGAGCTTGTTGAGGCTGTCACGAGTGGTGAGGGCTGCACTGGCAGCGTTGTAGACTTTGACGGGTTGCTTCATTTTTTCGCAGAGCATCTCCTCCAATGCATTGCCGGTTTGCTCTGCAACTGATCCCCCCAGCAGGAGCACGCGATACGTCACACCATCGGGTTGCGAGTTGACGATTCCCCGAACGAACAACTCCGGGTACATTGAACGGTATGGATTGACTGCCGTCGAGAGACCGATCGGATTGGCGGCGTAGAACAGCCAGAGTGCCACACGGTACGTGATGAATAGAAGGACGGTCAGATAACCAGCATAGATCGCCCAAAACAGGCGACGACGCGGTACAGTCCGGCTAGTGTCAACAGCGGTCAATGTCTTCAGTCCGTTCCCATGTCTGAGTGATCTCAAAAGGGGAGTCACATCCGTTCTCTGGCAACGAGCGAAAATGCTCGTCTCCACAAATGTAGGCAAAAGCGAGTCCCGACGATTGAACGATCGTCTTGCATCGATTGTGACAAAACAAGTGCGAAGATTCTGTCATCGAAGGTGAACAAACCGTTGGCCCCGGAGGCATCATGACGGACTTGGTCAATAAACCGTTTTGCCTTCCAGCCGTTGCCATGCGGTGAAGGCTGCCTGGGCTTCGCTTCTTAAAAGCTCATGCATGGGGAGGTGTCGCATAGGGAGAGGCCTGGCGATCTCGTCATAGAACGTGCGATCGTCGAAGCCGATTTGGGCAGCATCGTCGCGGGTGTTCGCGTACCAGACGCGGTCCAGTCTTGCCCAGAGGATGGCACCGAAGCACATCGGACAGGGTTCGCAGCTTGTCAACAATTCGCAACCGGCAAGGCTGAACGTTTCGAGTTGCTGACAGGCGTCGCGGATGGCCACGATCTCTGCATGGGCCGTCGGATCGTTGGTCGCGGTGACACGATTCTGTCCGCGACTGATCACGGAGCCGTTATGAACCACGACTGCTCCGAACGGTCCGCCCCCGGTTTCGACCGATTTGATGGAGAGGCGGATTGCTTCCCGCATCCAGGTTTCCTGCCGTTCGGTGTGAGTATGAGCTGCGTCGTGCATCACTCGATGGGGCTACTCAAGGATGTCACAGAGATGGGGCGTCCGGTCCACGAGTGGCAGGACGAGCGGCTGATAGATGGTGGTAAACGCTTCAGCCTCCCGATGCGTTCGCCATGCCTGCTCACTTTCCCATCGCTCGCAGAGGAAGAAAGTCCGGGGATCATGCGTCGAATGACACACCTCGAACGACAGACACCCAGGCTCAGACCGCGACAGACGCCCCGCCTTCGCGAGATATCCCGCAACCTCATCGATTTTCGATTCATCCTTCACAGTCAGGACGACATTCAAACAGTACATCTGTGATTACCGTGCTCAGGAGATTGAATACAGAGACTTCCAGGTGGAGCGACGCTTCAACTCCGTTTATGATACGAAGGAAGGCTCTCGGCGGCTATCGGCTTGTGTGAAGTGGTCAACTTCTGAGCCGGAATTGGGGCATGTTGTTCCGTCTCGTGATTGCAGGGTACGGAGTGTCAGGTCCGACTTGATTGCCGAAGCGAGGGTGTCCCGTGTGGAGGTCTGCCTTGAACATTCGATTGCTGATCTGTTGCGGAATCACTCTCATCGCAGTCGCAGCGTCTGCTGCGGCGGGTGACGATGGCGATCGGGGGCGAGGCGACGAACAGGCACGGCTCGCATCGGATGTGCAACGGTTGCTCACTCAGCATTGTCGAGAATGTCACGGCGACAAGGAACCTGAGAGCGGTCTGCGGCTAACGGGGCGTGCCAATCTGACTCAGCTGAATGACTCAGGTTTGCCTGCCGTCGTGTTGAATGACGGTGATCAAAGTGAGTTACTGCGTCGCGTGACGATCGAAGGCGACGAACGGATGCCTCCCGAGGGTGAGCCTCTGACGTCTGACGAGATCGATCTGCTGCGACGATGGATCGATGCCGGCGTTCCGTGGAGAGATGAGTCTGATCAGAAAATCCATTGGTCGTATGTCAAACCCGTTCGTCCAGTTCCTCCTGTGTTGAAGCAGCAAGATTGGGGCCATAACGAGATTGATACCTTTGTACTTGCGAAGCTTGAAGGCATCGATCCCGCGGTCAGTCCCGCTCGGACTGCCGAGCCTGCCACACTGCTGCGACGAGTCTACCTGGACCTCATCGGTATTCCTCCCTCGGTCGAAGAGGTTGATGCGTTTCTGGATGATCCGTCATCGGAGCATTATGAGCAGATCGTCGAAGCTTTACTCGATTCGCCTCACTATGGCGAGAAGTGGGCACGCAGCTGGTTGGACCTCGCACGTTACGCAGACTCGAATGGCTATCAGGCAGACCAGTTCCGCGAAATCTGGGCCTATCGTGACTGGGTTGTTTCCGCGCTCAATCACGACATGTCCTTTGATCAGTTTACCATTGAGCAGCTCGCGGGGGATCTGCTGCCTGACGCGACACTTGATCAGAGAATTGCGACCGGGTTTCATCGCTGCACCACCTGCAATGTTGAGGCAGGGGTTGATCCGGAGGAGAACCGGGTCAACCAGATTATTGACCGGGTGAACACTACCGGCATGGTCTGGTTGGGAACGACGCTTGAATGTGCTCAGTGCCATAATCACAAGTACGACCCCTTCACCCAGCAGGACTATTATCAGCTGTTCGCTTTCTTCAACAACACTCCACTGGAGGTCAAGCAGCCCAATGGTGAAGGCGTGGCCTTCGACACAGCGGGACCCGAGATGGAACTTCCCTGGACCGAGGAGCAGCTAAGACAGAAATCGAAGCTCGAACAGGATATTGAACGTGCACAATCATTGGTCGACGAACGTCTCCGGGAACTCGACGACTCATTCGAGAAGTGGCAGCCTTCCGCTGACGCCGAGTTCCCCGATGAGATCCGTCAACTGGTGAATAAACCGGTCGATGAGCGAACGGAGGAAGATCACGAACAACTCCTCAAGCATTACCGGGAGAGTGACGCCGAATTGACGAAGCGGAAGAAGGAACTGACGGACCTCAAAGCACGGCTCAAAGCGACCGGACCCTCGACGACACTGGTCATGGTTGAACAGGAAGAACCTCGCATGACGGCCATTTTCAAGCGGGGGAATTTCCTGGCCCCGGGAGCAGCCGTCGGACCAACCACACCTGCTGCCCTGCATCCGATTGAGGGGCAGGATGAGTCGTCCAATCGACTCGCGTTCGCCCGATGGCTGGTCTCTGCAGACAATCCGTTGGTGGCGCGAGTCACGGTCAACCGCTGGTGGGCCGAAATTTTCGGACGGGGTATTGTAGAAACCGTAGAGGATTTTGGCGTACAGGGATCGCCGCCGACCCATCCCGAGTTGCTTGACTGGCTTGCGGTCGAGTTCGTGGAACATGGCTGGTCGATGAAACACTTGCATCGGCTGATCGTCATGTCTGCCACTTATCAGCAGGATTCTCGCGTGTCGCCCGAGCAGCTTGAGTTCGACCCCGACAACAAATGGCTCGCTCGTGGACCTCGATTTCGGCTGCCAGCTGAAGCGATTCGAGACAATGCGCTTGCTGTCTCCGGTCTTCTGTCGCGTCGCATCGGGGGTCCACCTGTGTATCCGCCACAGCCTTCCGGCATCTGGAGACACACAGGCCGCAACCCACCCCAATACGAGACTGATACCGGTGAAGACCGCTTTCGTCGCGGACTGTACGTCGTTTGGCGTCGAAGTGCCCCCTATCCGAGTTTTGTCAACTTCGACGCTCCTGACAGGGCAGCGAGTTGTGTGAAACGCTCGAGGACGAACACTCCCCTTCAAGCCCTCACACTGCTCAATGACCCGGCGTACTTTGAAATGGCAGCCTCACTCGCTGAGCGAATGGAACTCGATCTCCCTGATGCCAGTGATCGCGAGCGGATCGAGTACGGCTTCCGTCGCACCGTTGCCCGGCAGCCGACCAGTGACGAAGTCAGCATCCTGCACAACCTGTTCAAATCTGAATTAACACAGGTGCAAGAAAACTCGAATCCGACAGTGGATGCTGTCGGGACACAGGATGGAACGCACAACGTCACCCCGCGAGAGTCGGCGTGGATCAGCGTCGCCAATGCCCTGCTCAACCTGGATGAGACGATCACCAAGGAATAGCCATCGGTTTGAATGTGACAGAATGGTCCGCCGCGAGGATTGTTACTCTGGTTAGTTCCTCGCAGTAGAATCATCTCTCCCGAATCATGAAGGAGAGGTCTGTGAACACAACAACCGCAAGAATCCTTCAGGTCTCTGTTGGGCTTCCTCAGACATACGTCGCATCTGATCCGCGAGATCAACGTCCTGCTGAATGGCGGACGGCAATTGACAAGTCGGCTGTTGAAGGGCCCGTGCAGTTGAGCACAGAAGGTTTGGAAGGCGATGGCTGTGCAGATCGTCAGAATCACGGGGGAATCGAAGGAGCTGTGTTGTTGTACGCAGCAACTCATTACACGCAATGGCGGATCGATCTTCCTGAGCATGACTGGCAGTTCGGCGGGTTCGGAGAGAATCTGACAATGGACGGTCTCACCGAGGAGACCGTGTGTATTGGCGATCGCTGGCGGGTTGGGACGGTGTTGTTGGAGGTGTCGAAGCCGCGTCAGCCTTGTTGGAAACTTTGTCGACGTTGGCAGCAGCCGGATCTTGCGAAACGTGTCGTTCAGGCCGGACGCGGCGGCTGGTACGCACGAGTTCTGGAGACGGGCGAGGTGTCCGCGGGAGACGAGATGTCGCTGGAGGACCGGCCCCATCCACGGTGGACGGTGGCGCGCACGTGCCGACTGTACTTCGGAATCGAACGAGACTCCGATGCAGTAAGGGAGCTGGCAGCTGTGCCACAGCTGTCGCTGAACTGGCGGGAAGAGCTGCTGAACCGCCAAGTGTGATCCCTCTCCGACACGGAATTTGACCACCTGTCAGACGTGACGTAAGTTCCATGTGAGAGTCCCGGTGATGCGCTCGAATTGAGCGTGGTGTTGTAACGGTTACAACACCTGTCACGCAATCTGGACCTTTCGCGTTCTCACTTCCCCCTTGAGAAGTTGAAATCGCTTTCGGTACGTCTGTTGCCCAGCACGATCTGCATCCCCACTTTTCGACTGACGGTCTCATGCCCGATACAGCCAAGAAACTTTCGCCTGCGGAATTCCTGGCCGAATTGACATCGCAAAACGACGGCAACGCTTACACGGCGGAAGTCGCAGAAGCGATGCCGGACGCCTTTGCTGGCAATCTCCGCTCGAAGAACGACTTTGAGGAGAACGACTTCGAGGAGTCAGAAGACGATTTTGAACTGACGCTGCCTCACACAGAAGAAAGTCTCAAGAGTCAAGATCTGGACAATGATCCAGAGGAAGACTCTTCGGCTGATGACATTGAATATGTGAAATCCGGTCGTGGCGGAATCAGTCAGAAACGCAAGTTGACAATCCCGGACGCTGCTCAGGGCAACTCACATCTCTCAGAACTCTTTGAACGCGTGAGTAACCTGCTCGGCGGATCGGGCGTGGGTGACGGTGAGTATTGTCCGAAATGCCCAGATTCTCTTGAGGAAGCTCGCCTGAGCAGCGAGGACATCGAGCGACTCGCACTCAAGTTTTTGCTGCAAAAAGGATCGGCCTCCGGAAGAGAGATCAGCGGACAGTTAAAAGTCCCTTTTGCACTGATCGACCCTCTCTTACGTCTCTGGAAGAAAGATCAGCTGGTTGCCTTCAAGGGGGCTGCAGAGGTGGGTGACTACTACTTTGTCCTCACCGACCCGGGGCGTGATCGCGCCAAACGTTACATGGAGGAATGTACCTACTGTGGTTCAGCTCCCGTCGCGCTGCCGGACTACCTCAAGGCCATGGAAGCCCAGAGCATCGCCAAACAGGAAGCAACCGAAGAGGATCTCAAACGAGCATTCTCAGATCTGCTCATCAGCGAAAAGATGCTGGAAACGCTCGGTCCCGCCGTTAACTCCGGACGCGGCATGTTTCTGTTTGGTGAGCCGGGGAACGGTAAGACGAGTATTGCCGAGCGCGTGACTACCAGCTTCGGCTCCACAATCTGGATCCCCAGAACTCTGGGAGTCGATGGTGACATCATCCGGCTGTTCGATCCGGGTGTTCATGAGGTCGTGGAACTTGAAGGCGAAGAGAATAGTCTGTTCGATCTCTCCGGAGTCGATCAGCGCTGGGTACGGATCGTGCGACCAACAGTCATTGCCGGGGGTGAATTGACGATGGAGGAACTGGAGGTCTGTCAGAATCCTCAGACGAAGATCTGCGAAGCCCCTTTGCAGCTGAAGTCCAACTGCGGAACACTCGTGATCGACGACTTCGGTCGACAGACCATGCCGGTTGAAGTCCTGCTCAACCGGTGGATCGTCCCCCTCGAAAAGCGATACGACTTTCTGAACCTGCCGAGCGGCAAGAAACTGCAAGTGCCGTTCGATCAGTTGATCATTTTCTCGACTAACCTTGAGCCACGCGATCTGGTCGATGGAGCGTTCCTGCGACGAATTCCGTACAAGATTGAAGTTCCCGATCCGAGTGAGGAACACTTCCGCAAGCTGTTTGACATCATGGCTCCGATCCTCGGGATGGTGAACAATCCGGAGGCCGTCGACTACCTGATTGAAAAACATTACAAGCCGGTCAATCGCCCGTATCGTGCGTGCCAGCCTCGCGACCTCTTGCTGCAGATCCGCAACTACTGCATCTATCGCAAGATTCCCAAAAAGATTACACCAGAAGGGTTTGACTTTGCGGTCAGCATTTACTTTGCGGTCATGTGAATCGGCATAAGAGTTGCTCGTTTTCGTCAGAAACTGTGAGTCTTACCTCAGTCGTATGATCGATTCCGAATTGTTCCGGTTGACGCCAAACGGGGCACAGTCTTCTGGACTTTTGGTAATCAGCGTCGATACAGGGAAGAATCAAGGACGATCCTTGAGAAGTGTGTGAGCGTGATGCCGACCGAGATGCCACATCTCAGTCGACATTGATTACAGATCTGACCTGATTCACTACTGCTGCCACAATCCAACGTTTGGGAACCGGCAGGCGTTATCGACCGTTTGGCATCAAGATTTGCCATATGAGAATCGCTGACAGACTCATCTGGGTTTTCTGTCTCAGCGGGTTCGCCACACTGTTGGCACCCAGCACTGTCGATGCGCAGACGATCACCACTCATTACGCTCAGCAGCCGACGCTGATTGTCCCCGAACTTGAACCCATTACCGAAGGGGAAGTCGTCCCGTTCGAGTATGAGGTTCATCAGGGACAGATGCCGGAGCAGTCGTATGCCCCCGGCTATGACGTTTCGCCGGACACCAACTCCTTTCCTGCGATCCAAGCACCGCAACCCTGCTATTGGATCGCCAGTAGCCGCGGACTGCCACAGAAGGCTGCGATGAATCGGTGCCGGAATCTGGACTACTTTCATCGCCTTTCAGACGGATGTTTGCAGCGGACAAACCTGCCCACGTTGAAAAGTCAAATCATCCCGGGGGTTCCGGTCTGCATCTTCATTCATGGAGCATTCGTCGATGCTGAGTCACACCAATACGAGTGTGCGAGGACATACAACTGGATTCGACAAGCCGCTCCGCATTTGCCACTCCAGGTGATCTTCTACACGTGGCCAAGCGACGCCTCTCATATCTTGCTGACGCCGCTTGTTGTCAATCAGAAGGGGATCTGGGCTGCGAATAACGCGTTTTATCTCGCCGATCTGATTGGGCAATTACCGCCCGAATGTCCTGTCTGTCTGGTTGGGCACAGCCATGGAGCGCGGGCAGCCGTTGCCACGATGCATCTCATCGGCGGCGGCCAGATCGATGGGTATTCATACCCCTACAACACGGGTGCTCATCGCCGCTATCGCGTGGTGATGGCGGCAGCTGCATTCGATCGACACTGGTTGAATCCAGGTCAGAAGTACGATCATGCGATGTCTTGTCTTGAAGGGATCGTCAACCTGCAGAACCGGGGGGACTGGGCACTCAATCTGTACCCGCTTCGCCGTCCGTTATCCCGTAAGGCCATCGGAGCTACAGGATTCACTTACTGGGACCGTTCTCACCTCGGCAATGCGAGCTGCAAAGCGATCGACCTCGACGTCACTTATTACGTCGGATTGAGCCACACCTGGCCGCACTACTACGCAGAACCGACGATCGCCCGTGCGATCGTCCCCTACACGTACTTCGTCGATCAACGCTGAGAGAATCACTCCCCGGCACGGAAGCGGAAGGGTTCGCCGGTCATCTCGTAACCGGGACGAAGGCCGACGTTGATCAGCAGTCCCAAGCCGACACACATCGTCACGAGGCTTGATCCCCCGTAACTCACAAGGGGCAGCGTCAGACCGGTGATCGGCATCAGGCCGACCGTCATGCCGGTGTTGATGATCAGTTGCGAGGCGAACAGCGTCACGATGCCGACTGCGAGCAGCCGTCCAAACGGTTCCTGAGTGCCCGTGGCAATCATCAGCCCGCGCCCGAACAGCACGAGGAACACCAGCAACACACCGATCGTGCCCGGCAGTCCCCAGCGTTCTCCGATCATGCAGAAGATGAAATCTGTCTGAGCAGCCGGCAGATGGTATGCCAACGGGTCGTCGATCGGCATGCCGGTCACGTCACTCCCCCAGACACCTCCCAGCGCGAGCACCTGTTTCGACTGATGCAGGTGATAACCATCGCCCCGAGGTGCTGGCCCGCCGTCTTGTTGAGAAAACAGGGTCGTTACCCGCGACTTCTGCTCAGCACTCATTTGTGTCCAGAGCACGGGCATGGCCATCACACCTAACAGGGCCACCGCGACCAGATGACGGACTCGCGCACCGGCTGAGAACAACATGCCGTATAAGACGGGAAAGAACAGCAGCGATGTCCCCAGGTCCGGCTCGCGAAGGATGAGGACGACCGGGACGAGTGTCAGCGTGAAGGGCACGATCAGCCCGGTCAGACGTCGATAGTTGCTGCGGTACATCAGATAGTGACTGAGAGCCATGATGTACGTCAGCTTTGCGAGTTCGGACGGTTGCATATCAGCGAGGCCGAGCGGAATCCATCGATGGGCGCCATTCTTCGCAGGAAAGAAATAAACCAGCCCCAGCAACAGAAGTGTCGCCAGAAACATCGGGTAACTCCACGGCTTCCACACGCGGTACGGGACCCATGCTGCTGCAAACATGGCTGGCAGGGCGATGAGAATCCACATCAGTTGTCGCGAGCGCAATGACCCGGAGCTGATCAGTTCGTCTCCGCGCGCAATCCCGGCGAGACCGGCGATCATGAGCAGCAGTGCACTCACCACAACCAGCCAAGGCATTCGTCGAAGAACCTGGCCACCAATCACACGAACTCCTCAAGCGTCGAACACTCTGCGCCCCACGTGAGAGCGTTGCGAGTTGTATCCCAATCCCCGAATCTGGGGAACAGCGATCCTTCCCAAGCCCCCCGACCTGCACAACTGCCACAACTTGAAAATAGAAGCCCATTCCTGTTGCCGTGCTAATCGACAGGATGGGACCACAAGGGTCTACAATGGACAGAGACTCCAGCAACATCGAGGTGCGGGCGTCCTATCCTTCAGAGAGCCTGTCTGATTGGAGCGGCAGGCATGTTCCATTGCTTTCAATCTTCCCCTCAAATCAATCATGAGCACTGCCCTGACTCAACCGGACAGCGACACGCCGACGAGTGCCGAGGTCCCGGAAGACGTGCAGGAAAACGAACGTTTGAGCGGCCCGGACCTCAATGTACTGGAGGACCGCGTGCCGCAGTGGCTGCAGGGATCGCGGGTGCTCGCTCTATGGACTGCCGTGCTCGGACTGTTGTACCTCGTGTTGAGTTATCAGCCGCTGTGGCACACAGACATCTGGGGACATCTCTCATACGGCCGATGGATCTGGGAGCAGGGACGCCTGCCGGACGTAGAACCGTTGATGCCACTTTCGATCGGCATGACGTACATCGATACCGCATGGCTAAGCCAGCTGATGGGATACGGTCTCTACCGACAATTCGGTGTCTCAGCACTCCAGATGCTTTACGCTGCCTCCATCACATCTGCGTGCACATTGCTGCTGATTGGAGTCCTGCGAAAATCCAACAGTAACATCAGCGCCGGGTTCCTTGTCATCCTGACTTTCGGCATCGTCGACTATCAGCAACTGCTGATCGTGCGTCCACAGCTTTTCGGCTTGGTGGCCTTCGTCGGACTGTTCACCCTGCTGACAGCGTTTCGATGGCGAACCGGTTGGTGGTTCGTGGTGCCGGTCCTCTTCGTACTCTGGGCCAACCTGCATGGGTCATTCATCGTGGGGCTTGGGTTGCTGGCAGCATCCTGTGCTGGACATGCGATCGACGTGTTTCGTCGCACACACAACTGGCGAGCAGTCATGGCCAGTCGTCACGTCCGTCGTTTGTTCGTTCTGACCGAACTTGCAGCGGTTGCGGCGTTGATGAATCCCTACGGCATCGGCCTGTACGGCGAGGTGTTTGCCGTCGCCGGTAATGCCAATGTTCACGACCTCATCGAGTGGGACCCCTTGACGCTGCGGATGTCGCAGGGGAAAGCGGCTCTGCTTTGTGCTCTGGCTCTGATGTTTGTCTATCGCCTGAGTCCCAGACGTGTCCGTGCGAGCGAAGTGCTGTTGCTGGTTGGCCTCGGAGTCGCAGCCATGTGGACCTCGCGGATGATCCTCTGGTGGGCACCGGTCGCTGCCTACTATCTCGCTGTTCATGCAGCAGCCATTTACCTCCGAGGACGCAAATCAGAAATGGTTGCTTCCCCCCGGAGCGGCAAGTGGTCAGTGGTGACAATCGGTCTGGCCTGGATCTTTTTCGCCTATACCCCCTTCGGCCTCACCGTGTTGCACGGCCAGCCAAAGACCCCGGAAGAGCGGGCAAACAAGTTTGCCAAGAGCGTGTCGCAACAGACACCTCTCATGGTCACCGATTACCTGCACCGCCACCCGCCGCAGGGACTTATCCTCAACACCTACGAATGGGGAGACTTCCTGCTCTGGGCTGGTCCCAAAGATCTGCAACTGTTTGTCAACTCGCACGCCCATCTCGTGCCTGAAGAAGTCTGGCAGGACTACCTGACCATCGTGAATGCTGGTAACGACTGGGAAGACAAACTCGACCGCTACGGAGTCAATGCCATCGTCCTCGACGTCTCCGATCGTGAAGCACTGATCAAGGCACTTCGAAGTCGGAACGAAGTCTGGCGGATCGGTTACGAAGACAACATGTCCATCGCATTCATTCGCGAGCAACCCATTTTGTGACCATGCGTCAATTCCCTTGGAAGATATTTTGGGTGATTCAAGCGGTCGTCCTCGCGGCGTTTGGGGCTGCGTACGCTGTCAGCACAACCCATTCACGGGACCTCGTTGAACAGGAATTATTCGGGCGCGAACCATTCAAGCCGGTGGTCATCCCAAGAACGCAGCCATTGGTTGTCGAACCGTTGTATGATCGGCCGGATCTCGTGAGTGACAAGGAACTGGCAGCTGTACTCGACCGAGTGTTGCCCCGGTTCCATCACCGCCATACGAAGCCGAACTTCGTTGAGCACGCAATCCGTATCTGGGGAGTCGACGCAGAATTCGACCATCCGCAGGCCATGTCGGGACATGACATGGAAGGTTTCCTCACCGATCATGCGCGTTATGCTGCATCGTGGGGCACCGAAGTGGAGCCGCTTGTCGTTGATCGTCCCAATGGGCTTGCGATCCGCTGGGGGCGCGAGACAGGCGGGTCAGTACATCATGATCACTGGCTGGCCAGCCTCACCGAAGCCGGCGTCTCCATCGACACACCGGTCTATGGTCCCGCTCGTCGCGGGATGCACATTGGAGAAGTAATCCAGGAATCCTTGCGAGATTTCCGTCTCGACGAACGTGAGACCGAATGGACCGCGATGGCCTTCGGCCTCTGGCTCCCTCCCACCCGTGCATGGGTCGGGTCCGGCGGTCGCCAGTACTCGTTCGACCTGCTGGCACGACGTCTCATGCGTGGTCAGAAGGAACTCGGCGTGTGCAGCGGCACGCACCGAGTGTACTCCCTGATGCTGTTGATCCGACTGGACGACGAGTTCAATATCCTCTCGGCCGACACACGAGCGGAAGCGTACGCTCACTTGGAGAACGTCCGTGACCTGATCATTGCATCGCAGTGGGACGATGGTCGCTGGCCGACAAACTGGCCAGACGGAGCCGATGCATCTGCCACGCACATTGACGAGGAACTGTACAAGCAAGTGATCGCGACGGGGCATCATCTCGAATGGCTGGCCATCGCGCCTCCTGAACTGCATCCGCCGGATGAACAGATTCTGAAAGCTGCCCGCTGGGTGATCGACACGACGACCAGCCAAACGGCGAACGAGATTCTGCCTCGCTACACCTTCTACAGCCACGTCGGCAACGCCCTCGCCCTGTGGCGAAAGACGCACCCGACGCCGTTCTGGCGAGAGTGGCGAGCGTCACATCCGTACGAGGCGACGCCGGAGAACACGGTCGTCTGGGAGACGGATTCACCAGACGAGGATGATACGTCATCATCGCACTGACGCTGACCCGACATCGATCAACGCTTGCGAATTCGTGTGACCGGTGGACATGTCCTGGACCTGAAGGGGACCGAACGTGAGCGTTCGCGTGTCGCTAAGCCGCAAGCGTTTTTGTGTGACCAATCGGAAAACGATTATGAGTCGCCGAGTCGTGACTTCCACCGGGTCAATTGCTCCTTGACCGGTGCACGCCCGCCGGAGCCGTAACTCTTCAGCGCATCGACTACGTTCTCGGTCCCAAGGAAATCATACACGGACTCATCAACCGCATCACAGGCGTTACGCAGTTCGTCGAGAGACAGGTCGGCCAGACGGCACTTGCGTGACTCCGCAAGGGCGACCAGTTTGCCGACCGTCTCGTGGCCGGTCCGCATCGGGACGCCGCGCGTGATCAGGTATTCCATCAGAGTCGTCGCGTCGAGGAAGCCCTCTTCAATCCGCGAGTTGATGACGTCCCGATTCAGAGTGACGTTCGAGACGATCGCTGGGACGAGTTCAAGACAGGCAGTCACAGTGTCCAAAGCATCGAACAGAGCCAGCTTGTCCTCCTGCAAGTCGCGGTTGTAGGCGAGCGGGAGTCCTTTCACCAATATCAGCAGCTGCGGGACCGCTGCCATCACTCGGGCACTCTTGCCCCGGATGAGCTCCAGAACATCCGGGTTCTTCTTCTGAGGCATGATCGACGAGCCGGTCGTGAAGGCGTCCGGGAGCGTGAGGAACCCGAACTCGGTCGTATTCCACAGAATCCATTCCTCAGCCCAGGTGCTGAGGTGAGCTGCGATCAGTGACAGAGCCGACGCCGTCTCAACGAGGTAGTCACGATCACTCGACACATCGAGGCTGTTGGCAGCGACCGCTCCAAATCCGAGGGCGTTCGCTGTCTGCTCACGGTCGATGGGGAGCGATGTCCCAGCCAGGGCCGCACAACCGAGCGGAGACACATTGACACGTTTGCGTGCATCGGTCAGTCGATCGCGATCGCGCTGGAACTTTTCGCAATACGCCAGCCAGTAGTGGACGGCCATCACCGGTTGTGCCCGCTGAAGATGCGTATATCCCGGCAGGACGATGTCTGCATCCGATTCGCCGCGTCCGACAAACGCCCGCTGCACGTCGGCAAGCAACGTGTCCAGATCGTCGATCGCGTCACGCACATACAGCCTGAGATCTGTCGACACCTGATCGTTTCTGCTGCGGGCCGTATGCAGTTTGCGTCCGACATCGCCGATTCGCTCGATCAGTCGGCTCTCGATGTGCATGTGGATGTCTTCGAGGTCCGTACGAAAAGGCATCTCGCCACGTTCGATCTCCCCTCGGATGTCCTCGAGCGTCGTACAGATGAGTTCCGCTTCCTCTTGAGTCAGCAGGTCGACGGATGCCAGCATCCGTGCATGAGCCTGTGAGCCACGCACATCGACCTCAGCCAGACGTGCATCGAAGCTGATGGATTCAGTGAAGGCTTCGACGCGGGCATCGGTCGATTGGGTGAAACGTCCACCCCAGGCTTTCGCGGACATCAGCAGCAGACTCCAGTTACGGGACGCGAGAGAGAATGTTTTCGACGAACAACAAACGTGAATGGTCGGTGCAATCGGACTGTAGAACGCTTATGGCAGCCCGGTCAACGTTCGACCCCGAACTAATGGGAAATGCGAATTGACTTTGGTCTTTCACGACTTCTAGGCTCGAAAGAGAGACTCATTTTCAAGATTTGCCCCGCCCTGTTTGAAGGCCCTCGACCATGTCCAGAACCGATTCAACACCCGTTCGACGCACGTTGCTCCGTCGTGCGTTTCTCCTGGCGTTAGTTCCCGCAGTCCTCTTGGCGGCACAGCTCGCGAAAGCTGACGTCGTACGCGTTCCCACTGAAGACGGGGGCACGTGGACGATTACCATCACACCGGCGGAGCGAATTGTCGCAGCCTTGGACGAGCCGACTGCCCCGCTTCCCGAAAGTGAAGAGTTGGCGCCGACCGCTGACCCCGGCTTTTACCCAGCACCGGCTGCACAGGCCGACTCGACGCCTCAAGGTGAAGAGTCGCTGGTCCCGATGCCTCCGTCTCCGGCTGAATCCATCGATACACTACCTGCTCTGCCCGCTAAGACACAGAATGCCGAGACAACGACTTCCTATGAATACCCCAACCATGGTGTTGTGATCACTCCCCAAGTTCACCAGCCATCACAGGCTGATGCATATCGCCGGATCTATGAATCCATCCCTTTCAGTCGAACCGAGTACCTAGCCAATCCGTCCTATCGACATGACACTGCCATGGAAATGTTGACGGGGATTCCAAGGCAATCCGCTGGCCAAGGGAACTATGTGCCGCAGTTGAATGAACCTACTCGCAAATCGCCGCTGTTCATGTACAACCGGTATGGCGGCATTGGACCTTACTACGGATCAGGCGGTGTGAGCTCTTATCACGGCGGATTCGGCTTTGGTTACGGATACATCCCTCAATACGCCCCTGCGTTTCGCTACTTCCTGCCTCTGGAAGATTTGTATTGAGAACCAAATCTAGGCATGCGGGTCAATGCACGCGGAGCCCGGCTTCTTCTCGCGAAGCCGGGCTTTCTCATGCGCAGAGTGAGTTTCACTTCCGGATCGCGTACAGCGCATCGTATGTTCGCATGTACAAAGTCCCGTTAGAGATCACGGGCGTTGCTGTCGTCATCTCGCCGAGATCGTTTTCTGCGACGATCTCAAGTTTCGGCCCCGTCTTCAGCACCGTTGTGTGTCCATCGTTGGCCGTGCTGTAGATATGGCCGTCGCAGTAAATGGGTGACGAGCGATGCTGCTGACGATGCGTGTTCTCGTAATACAGTTCATCGCCAGTTTCCAGATCCACGCAGAAAATCTGCCCACTCTTGCGGACGAAATACACGAGCCCATCGACGATCAGCGGACAGCAGACATCAGGCGTCTTGTCGTTGATCCAGCGAATATGTTCGGAGGGTGTGTCAATCCGCCCTTTGAGCGTGTCGTCCACTTTCACTGCCACCGACGGGCCGCGTTTCGCCGTCGTGATCACGATCGTCCCCGCGATCGCAGTGGGTGATGACACAAACCGGAATGTCTGATCGAACTCACCCGGGTTGAACGGGGACCGTCCGTTCAGGCCACCAATCCTCCAGACTTCGCTTCCATCTGACAGATCATGGCCAATCGTACTGTCCGCACCGTGAGTGACGAGAAACGTCAGGCCATCATAGTCGTACATGATGGGGGACGCGTAGGAGTGTTTGGTCTCACCCATTTCCAGAGACTTGGCTCCCGGTTCCGGGCTGCGATCGATGGCCCAGACATCTTCACCAGTCGACTTGTTCAGTTTGACGACCTTCTGCACAAGGTATTCCCCCCCCCACTTGCCGTGGAGCAGCTGCAGGTAGAGGTGGTCGCCATGCAGCACCGGAGTCGACGACATCCCGAACTGAATGTCAAACTCTCCGTAACGGTCCTGGACATTGAACTTCCAGATTTCGTTTCCGTCAAAGTCGTAGCAGCCCAGGATGCCCGTTCCGAAGAAAGTCCAGACATGCTCTCCATCCGTGACTGGTGTCGGTGACGCAGAGTTGCCCTCTGTAGCACGGGCGTTCTTGTTGCCGGCCCCCACTTTCTTTTGCCAGAGTTCCTTGCCGTCGGTCGAGAGGCAGATCAGAACCAGATCGGCTCCTTCGTCGACTCCCACCGCTGACGTGAGGAAGATGCGATCCTCCCACACGATGGGCGTGGCTCCCGCAGGGCCAGGAAGCGGCACCCGCCATGCCAAGTTCTTGTCCTGGCTCCATTCGGTCGCGATGCCTGTTTCACTGGACAGACCGTTGCCGCTGGGACCTCTCCACTGCGGCCAATTCTCTGCATGGATTGAGGAAATTGAGAAAATGGCGAGCAGAAGCGTCAGGCAGGCAGCAACAAGATGGAGTCGCATGGGTGGGAATTCTCCGGGTGGGCGATGTCTCAGGGACTGGTTAGTTTCGCACCTTGCAGACGGGTCGTCAACAAACGACGATCGATAATACTCATGCAGGGAAATCGACAAGTTCATCGATCAACAGACAACAGCGAACCAACTTTTTAACGACCGTTTGCAGAACGGTCATTGGAGACATGACCCGTGAAAATGTTCATCGCCGGACAATGGACCGATGCAACCGAGTCAATTGACGTTGTCAATCCCTACGACCAGTCGGTGATTGAGACGGTCCCCAAAGGGACCGAGGGTGACGTCGATCGAGCATTGGCAACACTCATTGAGGGCGCGAAGGCCATGCGGGCTCTGTCTGCGTTTGAGCGGAGTCAGATCCTCGAACGAGTCGCGCGTTTAATCTTCGATCGGAGTGAGGACTTCGCCCGCACGATTTCGCAGGAGGAGGGCAAAGTGCTTGCAGAGTCCCGCATCGAAACGAAGCGGGCTGCCGAGGTCATCGCGATTTCCGCGGAAGAGGCAAGACGCCTCACCGGTGAAATGATCCCGCTCGATGGCAGCGAGAACGGTCAGGGCAAACTCGGATTCACGCTCCGGGTCCCGTGCGGTGTCGTCGCAGCGATCACGCCTTTCAACTTTCCGCTGAATCTCGTGACACACAAAGTCGGTCCCGCGATCGCTGGCGGAAACAGCGTGATCATCAAGCCGGCCTCAGATACTCCGCTGTCAGCTCTCAAGCTGACGGAAGTCTTCCTCGAAGCCGGACTGCCCGAGTCGGCCATTGCGTGCATCACCGGCTCGGGCAGCACGCTGGGCAAAGCCATCTGCAGCGATGACCGTGTCCGCAAGATTAGCTTCACCGGTAGCTACGAGGTGGGCGACGCCATCTGCAAATCAGCAGGCATGAAGAAAGTCACGATGGAACTCGGCAGCAACAGTCCGGTGATCATCATGGATGATGCGGACCTCGACAAAGCAGCTGATGCGATCTCGAAAGCAGGATACGCGAACGCCGGACAAGTCTGCATCTCAGCTCAACGCATTCTCACCGACCGCAAGGTGGGGGCCGACTTCATTGACGCTCTCAAACCAAAGGTCGAGGCAATCACACTCGGCGATCCCTTGAACGAATCAACAACCGTCGGCCCCATGGTGCGAGAGGACGATGCCGTTCGAGTCGCCGAGTGGATCGACGAAGCGGTGAGCGGCGGTGCACAACTCGTCACTGGCGGCACTCGCGAAGGAACCCGCTATCAACCAACGATCCTCGATGATGTCGACCCCAACATGCGAGTCAGCAAAGACGAACTGTTCGGTCCAGCGGTCGCCATCACGCGATTCGACAACATCGACGAAGCAATCGCGATGGCCAACAACACGGCCTTTGGTCTCGCAGCCGGCATCTTCACACAGGACATCGATCGGGCGATGAAGTTCGCCCAGCAGGTCGACGCGGGCAACCTCAACATCAACTGGGCCTCCCAATGGCGAGCCGACGCGATGCCCTACGGCGGCCTCAAACACAGCGGCACGGGCAAAGAAGGACCAAAGTACGCAATTCGCGAAATGACCGAAGAGAAGACGGTCGTCGTGCACCTGTGATGACAAGCAAACCGCATATGACCTGCCCCCAAGGGTGGTACCAGCTTTCAAGTGAGTGTTGGGGTTGTCAAGAGCTCAGCCGCACAAGGCCGCTGGAGCGTAGCGGAAGCGGATTTGTGCGGCTGGCGAGTCTCCGGGGCTGGGGGTTGGTACCCCAGTGAGCTATGAGGACGAATGGTGTTGTAATCCACACGCCATCACTCGATGAGGCTTCCAGCAGCGCCTCCGAAGATCTCGGTATGTGATAGCGGATTCACGGTGCGCTGTGCTGGACATCGTGAGCCCAACGTGCGGCGATTGGTGCCACGGCAGACCTAAAAAAGGTTCAACGAATGAAAACGGGCGACACGCCGCAAAGCATGTCGCCCATTATACATAGAATGCCCAAGAGAGGACTCGAACCTCCACGGGGTTTAAACCCCACTAGGCCCTCAACCTAGCGCGTCTGCCAATTCCGCCACTTGGGCAACATTATGTTGCTGCTGTTTTTTAGGCAAATCCTGATGGCCTGAAAAGTGAAAGAGCCAAGCTTTGAGGTGGATTGAAACATTCTGCTGCAGTTCTGCAGGATGTGTTTCCTCTCACAGTGCTTCGAACGATTCCGATTTCAGGTTGATCTGACGTTATACCAATTTCAGGCTGAAATGCCATGCAACAACGATTTGTTTTGAGGGTGAGAAACTGAGTTAGGCAGGTAGTTTTCCATCTTGGGAAACGTGACATTCAGATGAAGCCACGAAGCCTTGAACCGCGGCATCAATCTCTGCTGCGCCCAGGCAGGCAAAGTTGCCTGACGGTCACCAGAGGGCTGAAGGGTTCCAGTATGACATCACCGCAGGGGAAGAGATTCATCTCCGCTGCGCTTCGCTGGTCAGTTCGAGTGTGCACCACAGGCTGGGGTCGGAAACGATGGGGAACTCCTCGCCGATGCTGAGACATTGCAAACCTCGTTCTGAGTCGTTGAGGAGGTACATGAATCCGAGTTTTGGCTGCTCGACCGGGTCATATCCGAAGAGTGCTTCTGCTGGCAGCCAAGCCTCCAGACGATAACCATCGTCTCTCACGTCGGACTGAATGGGCAACAGGTCCGAATCGACCTCGGGGGGATCGTCACTCGCCCGTGCGACGGGCCAGTTGGTGGCGACGGGTTGCATGCCGTCTTCACCTCCACCAACCGGAAGAAATTCAAACTGGTGACAGAACCGACTGGCGCGGTGCACCGTCTGAGTGCAGCGTGTGTCGATCCACACGCGGATCCCGTCGGACATCCCCAGCTTTTCCGGGTCTCCGACCGGGGAATGAGTCTTGCCGTCGACACTGACGCTGATGCCGAACCCTCGGTCGTTCCAGGCAATCTGAACCCGGCCATAATCCTCTCGTCGGGCCAGTTCAGAGAGACTGGGGAGCGTGCATTCTGTCGGCAAATTGAGCAGTCGTTTGCCGCGTCGAGGGAGATCCTTAATCTCCAGCACGGGAAACGTGTACCGGAACAGGAACTCCGGGGGGATCAGGGTCGTCATGGAGCAGCGCCTGAGGGCTCGGATTCGACCGCTTGAGTCGCCTTCTCAATCAGATCCAGAAGTTCCTTCGTACGATCGCGAGTCTCAATCTCTCCCGGCGGACGGTATCTGAAGTCTTCCTCGCTGACTGGACCATCAAGCACGATGTCGGAGAACTCCAGGGCGAGCATGGCTCTGTACTTTCTCGCTCCCGGTTCAGCAACATTTCCGGTCACTTGTTTCAGGTACAGGATCCGCGCGGGGAAGAGTGTCTCCTGATCAATGTAGAGTCGGACATGGTCGGGGACATAGTCGGGGAGTGGCCTGCCTCCGGAGCCACCAAATCGAGCGAGGTAATCATCATTCCAGCGTCCTTGGATCACGAAAAAGGAATGTCCTTCGATTTCATCGGTTGTCATGGCATCGAAGATCATGGCCTGCTCTAACGCGGCGAGCAGTGCGGGCACTCCTCCCATTCCAAGACCCGCGATCAGCTTTGCTCGCGGATCGTTTCCACTTTGTGCTACAGCTTGCAAGACATCATCGATGACCGTTCGCGAAACCTGAACCGTCGGCTCCTTTCCACCTGCAGTCTCGAGCGTCTGTTCGGACCACAACAGCGTCCCGTCGCAGATCTCTCGAAGCTTACCCTTGGTTTTGCCGACTTCGACATCGAACTCAAGACGCAGTTTGGGAAAAGTTCCGGCAACATACGTCCCTGATGCCCTGAACTTTCGATCTCCCATCGAAACGGTCTCGTGAAGCGTGGCTCGGACGGATTTCCGCTCAAAGAGCAGGTCTCGCGACCTCTGCAGGAGGTTGACGGCTTCTTCGGAAGCCAGAGAATCGGTCGTGGAAGCCGATGCCTCCTCCTGCGATGTCGCTGCATCATCAGCGATGAGCGAGCTTTGCTGCTGAAGGAATGCAACCGAACCAGCGATCACGGCCGCCAGAACAGCGGCTGTCAAAATAGGCATTCTTTTCATATTGATCCGAAAATGACGGATTTACCAAAGAATCAGGGTTCCGCAGGCCGAAATCAGAACTATCTGCGAGTCTGTTGAGTTGTCCAACACAGGCAGATGACGTGCTTCGTCGGACCTTCCGGTGGCTTGTCAGTGATGTCGGCATCATAGCGATCAAGTGACCGCCGGGTCGACTGCAACCACAAACAGCCGTCACTTTATCAGCACAGTTTACCACGACCAACTTGGGAATTGACTGCCATCGTCCCGTTGCACGCAACGAACCACCAGTCAAGACGACGATCAGGTCAGCCCGCAAGGGCACCAGGAACCGTAAAGGGATTGCAATGAAACTCTACTTTCTGGCACTTGGAACGCTCTTGATCGTGTGCGTCGGTTGCGCAGGCAACGGTCACGAAGTCTTCCATAAGGATGAATATCATGCACCACCGGCCGCCATGCTTGCGGCACCCGGCCCCATGGTCGCAGGACCCGGACCGGGAGTCATGGGGATGGGACCCGGTGGGATGATTCCCGGACCTCCGGGGGGTGGATACGGAGCTGCTCCGGACTATGCCAACAAAACCAGTCAGGTCCGCTTCCTCGGTCCTGAGGGCATGGCAGTGGGCTGGCAGATCGATCAAGGCTTTGCGGAGAATCAGGTCATCGCCCCAGGACGATACAACTTCAACCAGGGTGCCCTGTACCGACTGAAAGTTACCGGCATTCCCGGACGTGAGGGCTTGGTCCTCTATCCGACACTGGCCGTCTATCCGACGAATCCCTCAACGGACGCCTATCTGTCTCACAACAGCCTGCCGATTCGCATCACGGATGAGGATCTCGATCAAGTCGAGACCAGCAATTTTGTCACAAAGGTGGTGTATCTGCCTGATCCCAAGTTCCAGGACCTCGCTATTGCTGGTGTTGAGGAACTCGTCTCGACACGTCTCGATCCGGGCCTCAACCCGGTCGCCGAAGCTGATCGCCGTGGAGCAATCATGGCTGTCCTCCGTGTTGGCAACATGGACCTGGAGATGCCCGGTTCAGAGATGCTTGGTGGCTTGCAGCAGACGGGACACGTCGTTCCAGTCGACGGGTATGAAGGCCAACATGTCGCACCGGTCCCCGTTGGTGGGATCGAAGGACAGATTGGAGCGGGCATTCCGAGCAACCCACTCGTGAGTGGAAAGTTGCCGCCAGGAGCCTATGCCAACCTGACACCCTGGGGCATGCCTCGCACAGGAACGCCGATCGGACTTCCTGGCCCTCCGCATCTTCCGTACGGACGTCCGGCTGGTCTCAAATCTCACACTGTTCGTAACCTGACCGACGTGGACCTTGCTCCGCCGGTTGATCACATGCTGATCGACGTGCGACACGAGCCCGGCATCAGTCTGCCGCATCCGGTCAAACACATCGAGTACACCGAGCAGCACCCCGTCTACGGACCGGGAGAAGTCTCCTGCCCGCCGGGTCAGGGTGCCGGTTACTGATCTCAACTGATGGACCACAAGCCGGCCGATCTCTCACATCATCGGAGAGATCGGCCTTGCTTGTCTGTCGCTGACCAAAGAATCGATCGATCTTCGCCCCTCTCCTTGTGTCTGTCCAATGATCACCATGCGATGCTCGACTGCTCAAGTGCTGGTTGGAGGACTTCTCGCCCTCGTCACAGCCATCCCTTCCCAGGTCGCGTTGGCTCAGGCCAGCAACGGGGGAAGATACTATCCGCTTGATCATCGCATTCCGGGACGTGTCAGTCAGTGGGCCGCCGCAATCCAGCCACGATGCACTGAGTCCGTTCAACAAGTTCGCATCGAACTCCCGAGCATCGGACTCGTCACCTACTATAGTGGCAGTGCAGAGAGCGCAACGCTGACTCATGCTCCTTCACAATCCGGTTTCGTCGTTGGGAAGACATACCGGGTTCAAATCAGCGGGATGCCTGAGTTTCCCGGAGTTGAACTGTATCCCTCGATCGAACTGTTTGACCAGTTGCATCCACCGGTCGGTCGCGAAAGCGATTATCCCATTCCCGTCAACTTCACGGTCGAAGAGATCGAGACCGCGATCAACGACCGACTGGTCACCAAAGTCATCTACCTCGAACGACCACAAACGGCCGTCCCCAAAGATCTCGACGAAATGATTCACGTCGCTGATCTGCCAGTCACGGACAATCTGCTCCAGGCTGCCGATCTGCGCGGACGTCCGATGGCGATCATCCGTTTGGGGGGCCGCACGCCCGATCCTCAGCATGGCAGCGACCCCGCCTTTTTCGGCGAACAATCTCCGATCCTCTCCCATCGCGAAGATCAACCGCAGGAGTTCGGCACTCAACCCGGCGGGATGCAATTCGCATCGCATGCGTCAACTGCTGACGACCGATTCGAGACGAACTTCCTCCCGACGTCCGCTCGGGTTCAACTTGAAACGACATCCAACTGTCAGACGCAGCGTCCACTCCCCGGCGCACCGGCCTGTGAGGTCGAGGTTCCAGGGTATGAGCCGGACTACTACCCGGATGAATACATTTGCGACGGTGGCGATCGAGGGATCAAGGTCTATCACAACGAGTTCGGTCGTCAGGGACTGGAGACCGAAGATACGGTTGCTGAGTTCACGGACGATTTGGGGCATCGTCGAATTCGTCCTTCATGCCGTACGTGTATTTACGCACCTCAGTTCGCTGCTGTCCGCTCGGCCAGCTTGCCGGAGGTCAGTCTGGCAGTTGACCGTGCTGCGGGGGCTCACGATCGACGCGGCACCATTGGTCTGCATTCACGACTCACGCCTGAAACCGGGTTGCAGAATGAACAGCCCATCGGGGTCGACTCGCGATCCCGAGCCAGCGGCATGGAACTACTGCTGAGTCAGAAAGAACTCGATCAGATCGAGCGACTGGCACGCCACATCAAACTGATCAATGCCTTCGAGGACCGTCTGTTCCTGCAGAGGGGACAACTCGATCGCACCGAAGAGGCCTATCTTGCTCAGGAAGTACAATTTGCTGCGACGTGGACGCGTGATCTGAATCCAGTCATCGTCGCCAGTGACGCGGGTGGCCAGGAAGTGATCGCCAATTTCTCCGTCGAGGAGTATGTGGGGATTGAGGACAAAAGTTGTCCCGGCGACCTCAGAATCATCAAGCTGGTCGATAAGCCGACCGCGGTACCGGGCGACATCGTCACCTTCACGCTGCATTACGAGAACATCGGAGATCGCAACCTGTACCGGATCAACATCGTCGATAACCTGACGCCGCGACTCGAGTTCATCGACGGCACGACCGATTCCGACCGCGTAGGGGACTTCACCGTCGACCCCAATGGCGAAGGGAGCGTGATCGTGACATTCGAACTCAAAGATCCGCTCCCCGGCCACACGGGAGGCACGCTCACGTTCCAGTGCCGCGTACATTAGGAATCGTTCCGGAACGAGCCTGGCTCTCCGACTCTATTACGGATTCCCGCGAATCCGAACCTGCCATGCAAGCGTGGCGGGTTTTTTTGATGGTCAGGAACTGAAGGTCCCCGCTCGATGTTCCTGCTCGAATTCCTGGAGACGAGTCAAGATCGTCTCTCGGATGTGCTTCAAATGACCATCATCATGGATCTTTTTGCCAGCGATGTCCGTCACGTAAAAGGCGTCCATGACCTGGTCGAAGTGCGTGTCAATTTTCGCCAGGTCGATTGACAGTTCGAGTTCGTGAAGCGTTTTTGCGATCGTGTACAGCAACCCCGGTCGGTCATATGCAAACACGTTGATGATCGTGCGGCTGTCTGAAGATTCCTTATCAATGTCGACTCGCAATGGCAGGTCAGCCACCGGTCCTTTGGGCCCGTTGAGACCGATCCGGCGGTTGCGACGAAAGACCGGTTCCGGTGGGTTCTCTGCACGAAGCACACGGCGAATGGCGGCACCAACTTCCTGAATCCGATGCGTCGGGACATCTCCTGAAAAATCCTGGTCTTCGACCCGGAACTGATCCACGACGATTCCATCGGAGGTTGTGTTGATCTCTGCGGAGAAGATGTTCATCCGCATCGACGCCAGCACTCCCGTGATCCGTTGAAAGCAGTAACTTCCGGGGGTGTCTCTCATGAAGATTCGGAAGATGACCGTCTTGGTCAACTGATCATAGACCCCATCCACCCGGCATTCATCGGCCTGAAGGTGTTGAATCACATCCAGATCAGCGGCAATTCGATGCGGGGGGGTACAGGTGAGGTAGTAGGCAGAAAAGCCATCCAGTTGTTTATCAATCCATTGCTGCCAGCTCGCTTCGTTATGATGTGAGTCAAGCGGCACGATCGCCTGAGCCACGTGCTGCTTGACCTCCTTCAATCTTTTCTCCTCAAGGTGGCTGTGCCGCTTGCCGCTCAGAAGCAGCATCGCCCGATCGTACAGGTCTGACAGCAGATCAGCCTTCCACTCCGTGAAGACACCCGGGCCAACTGCGGTGATGTCGGCGACGGTCAACACATAGAGCATCCTCAGCGTGTCTGGAGTTCCGACCGCGCGGACAAACTCAACCAACAGCCGCTCTTCTGTGAAGTCCTTACGCATGGCCAGGTCAGCCATTTCCAGATGCATCTTCACGAGAAGCATGATCTGATCTCGCTGGTCATCAGAAAATCCCAGCCGGGGCGCTACGACCTCTGCGATCCGTCGACCGATTTCGCAATGATCTTCTTCAAATCCCTTACCAATATCGTGTAGCAGTAAGGCAAGGTGCAGCACATCCTTTTGCGGGACATGCCGATAAGCTGAACCAACGGGACCGTCGACAGCTTCAAAGCTGCTCATGGTTTCCATCGCCAGCAACGTGTGTTCATCCACAGTGTAGCTGTGGTACTGATTAAACTGGAGGAGACACCGCGTGTGAGCCACTTGCGGAATCAGGTAATCCAGCAGACGGCAATCAAACATCTGCCGGAGGATCGGTCCGAGCATGGAGACAGACTTGAGGATATCTCGAAACAGGCTGGCCTCGGTTGCCGTCAACGGGCCCGATTCCTGAGGCACTGCCTGCTTGACCGCTTCGATGACCTCAGCGGACAGTGGTAACCCGTAAAGTGCTGAGGCTTTGAACAACCTCAGCATGGATTCGATTGAGTGGGTGACCAATCCCCGATGTCGAGGGGCAATGTCGATTTCCCTGGGACGGATGAGCATGATGCCATCCGAACGATGTGTGCCAAACGAAGCCACTGCCCGATTAACTAAGTGAGGACGCTGCTGGAGGGCGACGAAGCGGCGGGTGATCTCTGCGATCGCTGAACTTTGCTGGAAGTGATATCGCATGAATTGTTCAACCGGTCGCAGCGCGATAGACGCTTCAAACCCGTCTTCCTCGGCCAGTCGAAGTTGATCTTCACGCGTCAACACGTCCTGTGCGCGACCGGCATGAAAGTGAAGATTCAGGCGAATTCGCGTGAGATACTCTCGGGCGATTCGCAAACGGCGAACGTCTTCGGGGGGCAGCAAGCCGTGCAGACGCAGCGACTCAAGATCAGGGTGTCCGCAGACCGCAAACGTGATCCAGCGAATCAAATGCAGATCCCGCAGGCCACCCAGTGACGTTTTGACATCCGGGGTCAACTCCAACGCAGTCGGACGGGCCTCACCCCATTCTTCCGTGCGAGCCGTCACACAGTCGTTGATGAACGCCCTCTTCCGTGTCTTGACCACGCGGGATCGAAAAGTTTGCTTCAACTTTCTGGTGAACTCCTCAGGACCCCAGAGGTGCCTCGCCTCGACCAGAGTGGTCGCGATCTGTTTGTCCTGTTTGGCAAGATTGATGCAATCACGGAGCCTTCGAACAGAATGTCCCAGTTCGATCCCGGCATCCCAGCAACTCTGCGCCATGCGAGTGACTGCATCACGAAACGCGGAATCCGAGCCTCCTCGGTCCAGAAACAGCAAGTCGATATCCGAGTAGGGAGCCAACTCGCCGCGACCCGTGCCGCCGACGGCGATCATGCAGCCTGATGTTCTCGCCCGCTGCTGCCGCCCCGCCGGCAACTGGAGGACAGCGCTTTCCATCAACTCGCAGAGAAATGTGTCAAATGATTCCGATAGAAAACATGCGACGGGGACGCTGCCCGTCCCTGCTTCGAATCGACGTTGTGCTTCTCCCCGAATGGCAGCGACCCGCCCGCGCAATTCAGCAAGGCCAGCGGCAGACGGCGCAGGTGAAGTGATGACACTCATGAAGGAAGTGCTTGGAGACTCGGCAAGTGCAGCAGGCTGCCTGTTCGGCCGAGCCCGCAAGGAGAGGATCGTTGCGCACTATGATAGCAACTCAGTTAAGAGATGTGATCACCGATCCTCAAATCAACAGGCCACCAGCAACTCTCTCGGTCGCGCTGATTGCAAATCACAAGTCGCGGGGAGCCGAACTCCTGCGAACTCAGGAAATCAAGGACTCTCAACCGTTTCCAAAGTGTTGGCGCTTCGATAACTCGGATTGAAATCAATGGATCTCAGCTCTCTAAGGGCTGACATCATTTCAGACAAGACGAAATCATTGACCGAAACAGAGACACAACAGTGTCAACACCCCGGCTGCCGGGAAGCAGTCGGGGTGCATTTCCATTCTCACCCATCATGAACGACAGGAAATCTCAGATCGCTTCGACGCCAGTTTCGCCGGTCCGAATTCGGATGACGTCTTCCAGAGAGCTAATGAAGATCTTTCCATCGCCGACGTTGCCCGTCTGAGCAGAAGTCGTGATTGCATTGATGGCAGACTCCAGTTGCGGGTCGTCGACAACGACTTCCACTTTCAGCTTCGGCATGAAGTCAACGGTGTATTCCGCCCCGCGGTACTGCTCTTTATGCCCGCGTTGACGTCCGAATCCGCGGACTTCACAGACCGTCATCCCCACAATTCCCGCATCGGTCAATGCCTTCTTGACATCTTCAAGTTTGTAATGACGAATGACGGCTTCAATCTTCTTCATAGCAGCAGGCACCTTTCCACGGGTGTTGAACGTTATCACAGAGTTGAGACTGTGTCGCTACAGCGAATCAGCCCCGGTCTCTCCAGTACGAATACGAATCGCCTCATTGAGATTGGTTACGAAAATCTTGCCGTCACCGATCTGTCCTGTCCGGGCCGTCTGGAGGATCGTATCAATCACGGACTTGAGGTCTTCGTCCGAAGTTACGACTTCCATTTTGACCTTGGGGAGAAAATCCACCGCATATTCCGCCCCGCGGTATTGTTCCTTATGCCCTTTCTGACGCCCAAATCCACGAATTTCAGAAACGGTCATGCCCGTCACGCCGACTTCCGTGAGCGCGTCTTTGACCTCTTCCAGTTTATAATGGCGAATGATCGCCTCGACTTTTTTCATCAGTTGGATCCTTCATCGCAAAGTGACAACCAATTCAATTCGTTTGGTGTCATTATTCTCAGATTGCAGAAACCTGGCAACGTCGACTGAGACTCGTCCAGATGGAGAATGCCTCAGAGGAAAATGTAGCCCTCCTCGCTGTGTTGTGAGAGATCCAACCCTCGAATTTCGTCCTCCTGAGAGACTCGCAGCCCCATAGTCGCATCAAGGACTTTGAGGAGAATCACCGAACCGACAATCGCCAGAATTGCTGCGGCTCCAATGCCAACCACCTGGTTCACGAGCTGAGCCGCATTCCCTTCGATCACGCCGACACGTCCGCCTGTCACGTCCGCTGTGGCGAAGATGCCGACCAGCAGAGCCCCGACGGTGCCACCGACCCCATGAACACCGAATGCATCAAGTGAGTCATCATACCCGAATGTGTTTTTGACCTTGGTGCAGGCGATGTAACAGACAAACCCTGCAATGAGTCCCAGGAGTATTCCCTGAATGGGATTCACCGCACCTGCGGCGGGGGTGATGCAGACCAAACCTGCGACAGCACCGGAACAGGCTCCTAGGATGCTTGGCCGGCCCAAGGCAACCCACTCTGCGATTGACCAGGCAAGCACCCCTGCCGCTGCTGCAAAGTGTGTCGCAACAAAGGCGTTCACTGCGAGTGCATTCGCTTCGAGCGCGCTACCGGCGTTGAAGCCAAACCAGCCCACCCATAACAGGGCTGCCCCGATACATGTGTAAGTCAGATTGTGAGGCGGCATCGGCTCCTGGCCGAATCCAAGTCGCTTGCCAATCAGCAGGGCACAGATCAATGCGGAAGCCCCTGAGCTGATATGAACCACCGTGCCTCCCGCGAAGTCGAATGCCGGATACAAGGCTTGCTTGTTCCACTCACACAACCAACCAGAATCTGCCCACACCCAGTGAGCGATCGGACAATAGACAAACGTGCCCCACAGCACCATGAACACGCACATCGTGCTGAATTTCATGCGTTCCGCGAATGCACCGCAGATCAAGGCGGGGGTGATGATAAAGAACATGCCTTGAAACACGCAGAAGATGCATGCCTTTACCCATTCTGATTTCGCCATCTGCCCGTCCGGGATCACTCCCTTGAGGAGAAGATGATCGAAGTTGCCAACGTAAGGACTCGTGCCTCCGAACGCGAGGCTGTAACCCCACAGTGCCCAGACAACCGTCATCAATCCCATCAGAAAGATGCACTGCATCATGACTCCGAGAATATTCTTCTTGCGGACCAAGCCCCCGTAGAACAGCGCTAAACCTGGTGCTGTCATCATTAGCACGAGTGCTGAGGAAGTCAGCATCCAGGCAATATTTCCGGAATCTAAACCCTCGTCAGCTGCAGCCACCTCACCGGATTCCCTGATTTCAGGGACGTCATCTGCAAGTAAGGAAGTGGATGCGAATCCTGACAACAGGAAAGTCAATATCAGAGCAAAACCGAATCGATAAATCACGTGCAACTCCTTGGGCGCTCAGGAGATTCGTGAAATCTGCGTTGATGCGGAAAGACCTCTTCTTCGGCGATTTGATTCGAAGCGAATTCGAGTCAACCATTTGCCGCATCATCGCGATTTCATGTCACGATCGCGGACCCCCCGCGACTCTGCTCGAAGTTAATGCAACCCGTGTACCAATTGCTGAAAGATGCAGCGTTCTCCTCAAGTCCATTCACACAGATTCCGCACCTCAGCAGCAGAACCATCTCGAAGCCAGCCATCTAACTGAGACTGTTGCTTCAGTTGCTGGCCTCGCTTGAGTGGAGTGACGAAGAACGAGGTTTCGACTTCAGGGATTGCCGACATATCGCCCCAGAGCTTCTCAAACTGGGCCACTGGGAAGATGTCTTCCTGTCCATGCCCCCAGCGTTTCTTCACATCTTTGAGCGTGATGTAGGTCGGCATCCTTTTTGCCATCCGACGAACGGCAGCATCCACACGATCCGACTGACTAAGTGTCTCACGCGACAGGCCAAAGGCCCTCAACAATCCGTCAATTTCGATCCACGTCGTCATCGAGTTGTAATACGAAAGGCCGAAATCCGCCTCCTCATTCGGCATCGCCAGACCTTCGACCAGCCTCGGCCGACCGTTGACCCTCGCCAGTCCACCGCCCCGGTCCTCCAGACGACGGCTGATCACCTCAAAGCTCAAGGTCTGCCCACCAGCGATGTGCAACCCGAGCAGACCCGGATCAACGCATGCCCCCAGTGTGTCGATGTTGTGCAGCAACAGATATTTCAGGCTCGGCTGTTGATCCAGCATCTCCCGTAGAGTGCCGTTCCGCAGGAGGTTCGGAATCTCGTACCAGTGACCGACCGGATGCAGGCACTGAAGCGACAGATTGTCCGTATAGTCCTCTCCCTCTCCTGCCTGTTGAGCCCAGCCGATCAGGGCCGCCCGCAGACTCTCTCGCACCTTCTGCTGTTGTGCGTCGAGCACTTGTTGCGGCATCTCTTCCCAGGCGAAACGCAGATCACGCACCATCGGGATCGTTCTCAGCCCAACGGCACGACCGGGGGAAACGAACAACGGCTGCTCGAATCCATATCGTTCATATCGATCGAGCTGTTCGCGAATCGGTCCATCCGTGAGATACCCGGTCGTGAAGACATGGGGAATCGGCCCGTTGAATTCACGTGACGCCTTGCGAGTCTTGGCAAGGTGAACCTCCAGGAAGTTGCGATGTCGTCCGTCGAACTTGCAGAACGGATGCAAGGCCTTACACACGCCCGCTCCTTCCGTCCAGCGGCTTCCCACTCCGGCTGCGAGCGTCACGACCGCAACCTTTCCAGCCGCAATCGCCGCCTTGCCGAGATCAACGTACTGCGCGTCGATCCCCCCGCGCACGTCGATCACATCCTCCGGCTCGACATCCGTGATCTCGGTCGACGCTGGCAGTCTGTTTTGCGCAAGTCCAACACGACCGGCTCGGAGGTCACTCCGAATTTGATCGTGCTGCTCACGATCAAAGCCGAAACCCTTGAGGAGTTCCTCAAGACTCTCTGTCTCAGATTCGGCACATTCAGCTCGCGGAAGGAGTCGGTCCAACAGCAGCTGAGATGTCCCTCGATCCGCATCACTGCTGCGACAGGCATTCCCGAGTTGTTCGAGTTCCCAACGCATCTGAGGAGACAGATCGCGCGACTCCCGCTTGAGCCATCCGGGCACCAGAAGACCGTAATACCGGTCCGGCATGACTGCCTTCGATCCTGTGAGCAGCTCGGCCCACGACCCGCGGTCATTGATTGCAAACTCGTACACGACGGGCTCCATCGCGAAGGGCAAAGCTGTCTGCAACTCCTTTTTCGTTGCGGACATGGTGTGTTGCAGCCAGTCCTGTGCTTCGGGTTTCACTTTGGGATCGAAGATGAACCCCATACCGCCGCCCGCCATCCCGCCCAACATCCAGAAGCCCCAGAACTGGTCGCCGAACTGCTCACGACACCTTTCGATCAGCAGATCGGTAAACCGATTGGTTGCCCACGGAATGATCGTCTGAATGGGGCCTGTGAAGTTGCGAGTCGTCACGTCACCCACACGCTTCACGTCACCCTCGCGAAGTGCAGCGACAACCTCATCAAGAATGTCCATCGCCTCGTGTCGTGCCTGCCATTCGGGCTCGTCACGAAGCAGGTACTTCTCGGTAACCATCTCCAGAATTGGCCCCACGTTCTG
>JAGQQG010000250.1 GCA_020426325.1 Planctomycetaceae bacterium
CACCGTCGGCTGAGAAGATACTGGACGAAGCCATCAGTCGAACGGGACTGCCTCAACACTTCGTCGATGACACCCTTGTTTCTCTTCTTCGCTCTGGCCGGGGATCAGAGTTATTGGAAAGTCGTTGGCAGCAGCTCGTCGCCGACGGCAACAAGCTGCTGCTTCGCGTAATGCATCTTCTCCGGGTTGGTTGCGTTCGGCCCCCAAGTTGGGCAGGAGCATCTCCTAACATCGCATCCATCATGTGTGTCCCCGATGGCGACGCTTGGGCAGCACTGCTGTCTGTAATTCGCCGCCATCTGAACACATTCACGGATGCTGATCATGCGCAGCTGATCAGTTTTGTAGAAGATTGGAGTCGCGGAGTGTCGTGGCAAACACCGTATCCCGACGGGGCCAAGGACGCAGCCTCGATCGTGCTGGAATTGTTGCCCAAGGTTGACGACTACCGGTCAAAGGATCAGCGAGAACGCCTGCTGAAGATTCTCGCGAAACTGCCACTTGCAGTCCGCGAGCAGTACGTGCAGTTGATGCAAAGCGAGCGACATGATGACGACTGGGGCCGACTTGGAGAGGAACTTGCCGAGCTGATTCTGACCGAGATGGAAGGCATGCCTTCCTGCCGAGACTTGCCAGACGAAGTCATCGCCCTTGCAAAGACGAAGTTCTTGCTTTCGGAAGCAGATTCGAGAGAGGAGGATTATTGGGGATCATCGATGGAGATGGAATCACTGTTTGGCCTTAGGTCTTATGCTCATGACTTCTTTCCGGCGAGCGCATATCGTGGTCCATTTCTCTTTTTGCTCCGATCTCACCCACAGAAGGGCATCGCGTTCATCATCGATTTGATGAATCACGCGACCGAGAATTTCGCCAACCCCCGCTATCCGATGGAGTACGTTGATGAACCTGCCGAAATGAACCTGCGTTTCTCGGATGGCACAACCAGAACTCAATGGGTGAATGATCGCCTCTGGAATCTCTACAGAGGAACATCTGTCGGCCCCTATCTGCTGCAGTCGGCATTGATGGCGCTCGAACACTGGTTACTTGAACTACGAGACTCTGTGCCCAGTGCCGTCGATTCTCTTTTACTCCGACTACTGCGTGACAGCAATTCGGCTGCAGTGACGTCCGTCGTCGCCAGTGTGGTCACTGCAAGTCCCAAGCTGTGCCCGGAGGCCGGACTCGTGTTGTTGAGGTCTCCAGAGTGCATCATTCTGGACAAAATGCGAATGGTTCACGAGTCGCAATCGCCGGGACGACTCATGGAGTTCATGCCTCAGCTGGATGCGACAAAGAAGATTTTCGACAATGAGCGAAAGCAGTCCGATGCGATGGAACACCGGTCAAAGGATCTTGAAGTAGCGGTCCTCAACCTTCAGTTGGGGACAACGGTAGACCGTGTTCACGCGGTTCTTGACGAACACCGTGCATCATTGCCTGCTCCTGAAGATCAGAACGACGACGTTCGCTCGTGGAGGCTTGCGCTCGATCGAATGGACTTGCGGCGATATCGCCCATCAGACCGAATCACCGAACCACTGAACAAGACGTCGTCTCAAGAGGGGGGCGACGCGCAACACGTCGCCGTATTCATCGAAATGCAGCCGCCTGACCCCGACGTTCAGGAAATGATGGATCGCTCCAACGATGAGTACTCGGCATTTAATCGAGATATCGGTCTGCTGATGTGGGGCCAGGGCGTCTTTGAACACAACGAGAAGATGACTGCGAATCCCGAGGAGTGGCGAGAGAAGTTGGCAGTGGTCCAGCAGCTTTCAGGCAGTATCGACGAGACTCTTGGGGGAATCGATAAGGCATCGAGTGCAAGAGCATACGTCGCGGCCGTTTGCATCCGGGACCATTGGCCGGAACTCACGTCTTCCGAGCAGGACTGGTGTCTGACAACCACATGTGAATCCATCGCCGCCAAGTGCGACGAAACTGATCAGACATCATGTTGCCAGCGATACTCAATGTCGGGAGATCGACCAGCGGCGTTTGTCGTATCGGCGCTCTGCGGCAAGCAGCTTTCCGAATCCCAGCGAAGCCAAGTCATTCGGGCACTTGCAATGGCATTGACGCATGGGATCGATGAGGTTGCCGAGTATGCTGCAAGCGGAGCGTCCATGCACCTTTGGGGCGTTGATTCACAGTTGGCAATTCGCTGCATCAATTCACTGGCCAGACAGGCGGAGCTAACTCAACAGTTGTTTGACGCCGAGAGACGGAAGGCATATCACGAACGCCGTCCAATTGGATTGCTGAAACGTGACCATGTCACGTCGATTCGACTCATGATTGAGGGGGGCGAG
>JAGQQG010000251.1 GCA_020426325.1 Planctomycetaceae bacterium
CCTGGCTGTGGATGACGCATCGCATCGACCGCTTCTGGGTGCCAATGATTCCGTTGCTGACGCTGCTGGCCGCAGCCGGATTGCAGCGTCTGGCAATCAATGTCCCTGGAACTGGGCTGCCGGGGTATGTATGCGGTGCGCTTCTCGCCGCCGTTGGTTGCGTCTGGACCTCGTTCAACCTGGGATTCATTACATTTGGCCTGGCCGGCTTCAGCGGCTTTCTCCTCGATCAGGCGGCCGCGCGCGAGATCGCTCAAGCAGACGTGGTAACCCTTTGTCATCATGCCGGAGTGCAAGGCGGCGACAAGGTCCTGATCGTCGGTGAAGCGGCGGTCTTTGATGCTGACTTCCCGTACGTCTACAACACCGTCTGGGACGATTCCTTCTTCGAGATGTGGTGCGCAGAGCCGGTCGACGGAATCCCCAAGTCCGAATGGCCCCTGCGGCCGATCACAGCGATTCGACAATCCTTCGCAGACGAGGGCATCACGCATATCTGCGTCCGCTGGGATGAAGTGCTCCGCTACCGGGCGCCAGGCTCGTACGGCTTCACCGACTTCGTGCATCCCGCGCAGTTTGAGAAACTGGTCAAGGAAGGGCTGCTGGAACGGACACCCTACGTACACTATCCCGAATGGGAGTATGTGGATGACGCGAACCGACAGTTGATCGCCGACTGGGCGCCGGAGCTGCGCGTTCAGTCGGGAGGCAAGCCGGCGATGCGGAGGATCGAAATCTATCGTGTAAAGCCTTGAGGCCGACTGCGTCAGTTGTCAGTGATCAGTTGTCAGCAATCAGTCTGCGGTGTTCGGCCCTCATCCCTCATCCCTCTCCCCATGCACGTTGCCCGGTTCGACCTGCTGATCGACGGCTACAACCTTCTGCACGCCGCGGGGTTTGCACGAGATCAATATGGACCGCGGGGCCTCGAGCAGCAACGGGAGCGATTTGTCGATTGGCTGTGGAAACGCATTCCCCCCAATCTCCGCGAACGGACCGTCGTCGTCTTCGATGCCGGCGCCACGGACGCTGCTTATGTGCATCAGGACACATACCGCGAACTGCGGCTGCTCTACTCACCCCGCGGAGTAGAAGCCGATGATCTCATTGAAGAACTGATCGAGCTGCACTCGGCGCCCAAACAACTGCAGGTGGTCTCGAGCGATCATCGTCTGCATAAGGCCGCCCGGAAGCGCAAGGCCACCTGTCTCGACAGCGAGGCATTCCTCAGTGTCATGGGCCGCATCGCCCGGGAAGCACGCGAGCGTCAGCGGGAACTCGAAGAGCTGTCCAAGCCAACCGGGGAACTTGCTGAAGAAACGGCCGAGTGGTTGCAGGTCTTCGCCGAAGCCGATGACTGGCTGGCCGGTGTCGAGCCGCTCCCGAACTCTCCAGACACACGAGCACAGCCACAACCGTCTGCGAACGCAGGTGAAATGCAGACGGACGAGGCTGCGCCCATTCCCGAACAGGTGCGCCGGCCGCCGGAGATCGCCGCCGATGAGCTGGCGTTCTGGGAAGAGCGTTTGCGCGACCTGCTTGGTTCTTAGCCGCCGTCCCGTTCGTCGTCGCTGCTTTCAAGAGATCTCGACCGGCCGAAGCCGGTCACTACGAGCCGGATACTGCGAGCGTTGAAGGTCAGCTCGCCGACGACGCCTGTTCGACGAATCGTCCGCCGCTGAGGAACATCCCACTATCCGTCGGGTGACACCACTCCAGGTTGACCTGGTACTGAAACTGTCGCGTCTCGCTCGCCATCCGCACGGTCACTTCGCCTGGCGAAATATGTCCCCGATGCAGCAGCCCGATGCCGAACCGGCTGATCTCACGGGTCATCGCCGACACCGTGTTCCCCCGCGGTGTGGTAATCTCCGCGGGCACCGACAGCTCCAGTCGCTCGGCCGAGCGGTCGTGTTCTTCGTCCGACTGACCGATCCGCTCGAGGATGGATTTCAGGTCGTCGAGCGTCGGACGGCTCCAGGGATCGCGGTTCATGGCAGGTGCGTCGGAGAGGTGCGGAGGATTCACGTTCGGATGTGCGGTCGGTTCTGTGTCACCGCGGGCCATTCAAATATAGCCCGCTTCCAGCCGGGAATTGGCGACCGCCAAGCGCACCGGCCTGCGGTTATTACGGAGTTCTGAAAGCGGTTGCGGAGGATAGCAATCGCGCCGGTCGTGACGGTCCGATGTCGTTTCGCATCGCCGCAACGCCGTCGCTCCGATCGTGCGGCGT
>JAGQQG010000252.1 GCA_020426325.1 Planctomycetaceae bacterium
GGCGAGGACGAGGAACCGGATGAACGCCTGATGCGGTCCATCGAAGAGAAGATCGACATCCCCGAGTCTCGGATGGACGATTTCCGCCGTGAGATCATGAACTACATCGGCGCCCTCGCGATCGATGGCAAGACGTTCAACTACCGCACCAACGAACGCCTGCAAAAGGCCCTCGAAATGAAACTCTTCGAGGACCAGAAAGACACGATCAAACTCACATCCCTCGTCTCCAACGTGGTCGACGCAGACACCCAGGAAAAGATCGACATCGTCAAAAGCCGCCTGATCCGCAACTACGGTTACAACGACGAATCCGCCACCGACGTCCTCCAATACGTCGCCAGCATCTTCGCCCGCGGCGACGCGAAGAAGGACGAAGGATAACCCCGTTTAGCCGCGACCATCGGGAGAGCGTCGAACTGGATGATATTTCACCACGGAGACGCAGAGACACGGAGGACACGCGGAGGAGTTCATCGGACATCGACACCACAAATGACGAAATACCTTATGTGGAACTCAGTGACGTAGGGTGGGTGCAGCGATAGCGAAACCCACTGCCAGTTGGTGGGCTACACATCGTTTCACCCACCCTACGATCTTACAGCACTCCCGGTGATGGGAATCGTGATGGTGTTGAACTAGATGCGAAAGAAAGACCCAACCGCGATCTGTAACCAGTTCAAATCGGAAATGGACTCGTTCATCAAGTTCCGGAGTGATCTTGTTAGTTGCGCTGGTTCAGCTTCAAACCAATCCCATCTTGCCGCGATTGTGTTTCATCGCGCATTTGTTTCCCTTGAGTCATATCTTTCAGCTTGGTTCGTTGCTGCTATCAATCGAGATTCAACTCAGTTCCTCGCTCACCGCGAAAGCAAGATACGCGATTTGGTAAAATCAGAGATTTCAGCGTGGGACGAGAACAAGCTCACTTACTCACCGCCAATCCACATATCTGTTTCAGACCTGACTGTGTTAGTGGACCCGGACGAGAAGAATTTGACCTTCTACGATCATCCCGACATGCAAAAGAAGGCCGCCAAGTGGTTGTCTCCTGCCTACAAAGCAAAAGTCGATAGCATCAAATTCCCCCTACCGAATATCTATCGGGCTGCAAAGACGATTAGAAACTGTATAGCCCATCAGAGCAAATCTTCATTCGACGCAATGAACACAACGCTCAACGCACTTCCAAACACTGGTGTCTGTGGGCAACTTCGAAACCATGTCAATAGCGTCAACAATGTGGGATCGCACCTCAAAGCCGTATTCAACGGCAAGACTCGAACGGAGATATACCTAGAACAGTTCAAAAAGATCGCAGACCAACTGAAATGACAGCCATGTAGGTCAGGCTGTGCCTGACGATCCTTTGCACATAGACGAATGAGTCATCATGAATATGCTCACTCGATCTCGTCAGGCAGAGCCTGACCTACGCGAGAGACGACAAAACAGGGACCACTCATGACGCGTGCGATTGATCGTGACAAGCAACGCTTCGACAAGATTGTGCGGGGGAAGATTCGCAAGGATCTGCGGCGATACGTGAATCATGGCGAGATGCTGGGCCGTAAGGGGCGGGAGACGGTTTCGATCCCGGTCCCGAACATCGATATCCCGCACTTTCGGCATGGTAAACGCGGGTCGGGTGGCACCGGTCAGGGTGAAGGAGAAGTCGGTCAGCCCATCGGACGCGGGCAGGATGACGGCGATGGTCAGGGGCAGGCGGGGAGCGAGCCGGGGGCTCACATCCGCGAGGTCGAGGTCTCACTTGAAGAGCTGGCGGAGATGCTGGGCGAAGAGCTGGAGTTGCCCAACATTGAACCGAAGGGGAAGGACGCGATCAAGTCCAAGAAGGACAAGTACAACACCATTGGCCGCACCGGTCCCAACTCGTTGCGGCACTTCAAGCGGACGTACAAGGAGGCACTTAAACGGCAGATCTCCAGTGGCCAGTACAATCCCGATAAGCCGGTCATCATCCCCGGCAAGGAGGACGAGCGGTTCCGCAGTTGGAAGACGGTGTACGAGCCGCAGGCGAATGCGGCCATCATCTACATGATGGACGTCTCCGGCAGCATGACCGACGACCAGAAGGAGATCGTCCGCATCGAGTCCTTCTGGATCGACACCTGGCTCCGCAGCCAGTACGACGGCATCGAACGCCGCTACGTCGTGCACGATGCGGTCGCACATGAGGTGGATGAGGACA
>JAGQQG010000253.1 GCA_020426325.1 Planctomycetaceae bacterium
TGTTCAATTGTTCGCAGACGCGCGGACCACGGTGCCGATCTTTTCGCCTGCCACGGCTCTGCGGATGTTGCCGTCCTTCTCGAAGTTGAACACCATGATCGGAATGCCGTGCTCCATGCAGTGATGCATCGCCTGGGCATCCATCACTTCCAGTCGCTGGCTCAGCACGTCCTCAAATGTGATTTCCGAGTAACGGACCGCATGCGGGTTCTTCATCGGGTCTGCTGAGTAGATGCCGTCGACTTTGGTCGCCTTGAGCAGAATGTCCGCTTCAATCTCACGTGACCGCAGGGCAGCGGCTGTGTCCGTGGTGACGAACGGGCTGCCGGTGCCGGCTGCGAGAATCACGACCCGCCCTTTTTCCAGATGCCGCACGCAACGACGTCGGATGAACGGCTCTGCCACTCCCTCCATGCGAATGGCCGACAGCAGCCGCGTCGGCACGCCTTCGTTCTCCAGCGCGTCCTGCAAGGCCAGTCCGTTGATGACGGTGGCCAGCATGCCCATGTAGTGCGCGGTCGCCGGGGCAATCGCCTGTGAGACCGCCGAGAACTCCTTCCCCCGCAGAATGTTTCCCCCGCCAGCGACCACGGCCAGCTCGACCCCTGCCTCAGCAACCTCCTTGATCTGCTTGGAGATGTGCGCCACCTCCGTCATACTGATCCCCCCTGCCCGGTCGCGACAAAAACTCTCACCGCTCAGCTTGAGGACGACACGTTTGTAGGCAGGCGTAAACGAGGACATCGGTTCGTCAGACTTCGGTCAGGGTTACAGCAATTCAGGGTCAACCATCTCGTCGGACTCTACATGATCCTCCCCGCAAAGGATACCGAACGGTTCAAAGCGAAATCAGTGGAGGATTCAACACTGCCTGCCGCACAACCTCTTCGTTTGCTTCGTTCCCTCCTGTTCAAATTTTGACAGAAGGAAACGAAGCAAACGAAGGAGTGAGAGAGAACCAGCAGCGGGTCGCCCAGGTTGCTTGCAACCTTTGGGCCGACGCAGTCGGCAGGAGGTGACGAGGACTGGACCGCCCAAAACTCTCACAGCTGCGTCGCTTGGATTGGCGAGCGATCATTGTCACACATGTCCACTTGGACTTGCAGAAGTACCTCAACGATGAAACCCGGCCGTGGGGGACGCTTCGGGGCAACAGGTGAGTAGGCGACTTTGACATATTGTCCGATGAGTTCTTGTTTGAATCCATTCCAGGCAACCCATGACATGATCTCTCCGGTTTTGTTCTCAATTCGCACAATTGCTGAGTCACCCATGGGGCCGCCATCGACACCTATGATGATGCCGAGAAATGTGCGGACCTCGACTTGTCCGATTCGCAGAGCTGTCCACCACTCCGGTGACCCAACAATTCCGTGTTCCATCGCCAGCCCCAGCGGTCCTCGTGACAAAGAGGCTGGCGCGATGTCTGACAGCATTACGGGATCATTCCGAATATCATAAACGACGTTTGGTGCGTCAACTTTCAGAATCTCGTCGTGCATTCTGCTATCCCCCCGATCTCAACTGGAGCCATTCTCGTTGAGTGTCACTTGCTCCGTCGACGAAATGCATTGACCGTGGAAGAAATGATCAGCCGGAATAGGTCCACGATGGGTAGGAGGAATAGATGTGGGCCGTGTACCAACGCATGGCCAGGGCCTATGTATACGAGTATGCCGAAAAGCGAGCAAAGCACGGCAACAGCGCGAACGAAGATGGAATCAGTTGTTAGAAACGCAACAATTGCCACCCCGATGACGGAGAGTCCAAATAACTGGTATTCGCTAGCGTGTTGACCGAAAACTGGCTCCTTTTTGAGCAATGTGTTGGAATTGACTTATCCATGATGGATGCAGTGGCGACGTGACGCGTAGCGTATCAGGTGCTTTTCGCTTCGCTGCACGACACCCTACAGGTTAACCGCTGAGTACCCACACAGAAAAGCACCCCGGCTGCTTGGAGCAGCCGGGGTGCTGGACGTGGATTATCAAACAGGGCAGAATCTCAGCTGCCGAGGACCCAGAGGGTGAACTTTTTGGCTTTGAGGCCGGCTTCCGTGAAGGCATGGGCGACGGGTGCCTTGTGC
>JAGQQG010000254.1 GCA_020426325.1 Planctomycetaceae bacterium
TTCACGCTGGGGCCGTACATCTTCGGCGAAAGCAGTCCACTGACAGCCAGTGCGTAATCACGGACCATCTCCGCATCCATCCGGAATCGCGGGCCACGTGAGAAGAGGATGTTCTCCGGGTCTTGCTCCAGCTTCTCTGGCGTGATGACAGCCGACTGGCGGTACGTGTGACTCATCAACATGAGTTTGAAGAACCGTTTGACATCCCAGCCGGTCTCATGGAATTCGACTGCCAGCCAGTCCAGCAGTTCCGGATGAGTTGGCAGTGCTCCCGAGACTCCAAGGTTCTCGGTCGTCTCGACGATGCCTCTGCCAAACAGCTGTTGCCAGAACCGGTTGACGGTCACCCGTGCTGTGAGCGGGTTCGCCGGATCGACCAGCCACTCCCCGAGGCCGAGCCGGTTCCGCGGAGCCCCCTCGGGCATGGGATGCAGCGCTGCCGGGGTCGCTGCCTGAACTTCTTCGATCGGCCGGTCGTATTCCCCCCGCATGAGGATATTGGCCATGGCGGGTGAGTCATTGCGCTCTTCCTGAATCAGCGTGACCGCACTCCTCCTTTGAATGGCCTCCCGCTCCGCCGTGAGATCCACCACCGCCTTGGCCAGTGACGCATACTGCGAATCGGTGGTCTCCAGGTAATAGCTGTAGAGTGTGTCCTGTTGTTGTGACAGCCGTTTCTCAGCGTCCATTGCCAGCGCTGCCTGTACCGGCACGAGTTTGTACAGGGCTTGCACCTCGTCTGGACTCAACGTGCGCTCGTAGATGCGAACATCCTGAACGGCTCCGTCGCTGAAATACTGGCCATCGCTCCTCTGGCCGATTCTCAGAGGCGTCTCCGTATGGATGGATGCCTCCGGCTTGAGCGTGTCAGCTGCGATCTTGACCGGCACTTCATGACCGTCGATGAAGATTTTAACGCCCGCTGCCTTTCCCGAACCGTCATAAGTGGCAAACACATGCTGCCACTGTCCGGTGATCAAGACAGCATCCTTCGTCACAACCTTGATTGCGTTCTCAGAGAGCGCATCGACAATGTCGACCTCGATTGACTTGCCCTGTTGCCATAAATCCCAACCGCGATAACCATTTTTCGCGTCGATCTTGGCGATGATGCCTCCGGAGTCGTCTTCTCCCAGACGAATCCAGGCACCATCACTGAAGCCCTGATTCTTCTCGAAGTTCCCCAGCTGTCCGAGGACATAGGTGGCATCCACCTGGATCACCGGTGCGGGTCCGAGCTTGCCCTCAGCGATCCAGGAGATTTCGGAGGTTGCTTGAACCAGGTTAGACGGATCGCAGGTGTTCGTGGCCGTTTTCCCTTCTCCCTCAGTCAGGGGAAGGTGAACCGCCAGTCCCTCAGCCGGAATAAGCGGCTCAAACGATTCGGGTGTGGTTGATGCCAGCCACTGCTCGAAGTCACCCTTCGCTGTCTCCTTTCGCTGATCGCGAGCGGACGTCGCCTGTGCGATCTCGCTGGGCAGTGCGTCCCAACGGGCACGGTCTTCGTCGGACGGCACGATCAACGCAGGACCGCGACCATCCTTCACGTTGCCATCCTTTGCCGGTTGTGTCGTGTTCCGGAAGAAGGCGGCCAGCGAATAAAAGTCCTTCATTGTGAACGAATCGAACTTGTGATCGTGACATTGTGCGCAGTTGGTCGTCATGCCCAGAAAGACCCAGCCGAAGGTCTGCACGCGGTCCGTCGCATAGAGCGCGAGGTTCTCCTCGTCGATCGTGCCTCCTTCGTTCGTCGTGATGTTGCATCGCTGAAAGCCGGTTGCAATCAACTGGTCCTGTGTGGGTTCGGGGAGCAAATCTCCGGCGATCTGCTCGACGACAAACTGATCGAAAGGCTCGTTGGCATTGAAAGCCCGGATCACCCAGTCACGGTAGGGCCACATCTCACGATAGTTGTCGAAGTGCATGCCATGTGTGTCGGCATAGCGGGCCGCGTCGAGCCAGTAGCGTGCCCGGTGCTCCCCCCACGCGGGTGAGTCCATCAGACGTTCAATCCACTCAGCAAGCGCATCGTCGGACCGCTGTCTGTAGTCCTCAACAAAAGCATCG
>JAGQQG010000255.1 GCA_020426325.1 Planctomycetaceae bacterium
GGTCTTCAGTGCCGCCAGGCGGGCAGGGAAGGGCGGGCAGTCGCTTCGTGACACCGCGCAACGGACTCACGATGCCTTTGCCGCGAACCTCGCTCCCGTCGTCCGCGCGATCAGGGAACAAAGATGCGTCACACTCCGGGCCATCGCAGGCGAACTGAATGACCGAGGCATCCTGACCCGCCGGAGCGGACGCTAGCATGTGTCGAACCTGCAGAATCTGCTGAGGCGGATGGGGATTGATCCCAAAAAGCTCAAAAGGGACGCACCACCCTGACCATCACAGTTCATCGAAGGGGACGTTCGACAACGGTTGGTGCCTCAGCGGAGTGGCAACTGGCTAGTGCTGATCCTATCTTGAGCAAATGACCGGGGCAGCTCGGAACGGGTTTTGTTGATTCGAAGACTGGCCACGAGAAGGTTGGCGCGTGTGGTTGAATTGGCACATGGTCTGCTGTAACGTTTGTCGCCTTCGAGAGGGCGGTAGTCCATGTTTGGCCGGATAGCGGATATCGGACATAACGACGGAGGCTCAGGACCTTGGCGGGTAGGAGTACTCTTTTCGCGCTCTGGATTCATGGCGCTGATCGAGGAAACGCAATTCCGAGGCACCATGATTGCCATCGATGAAATCAATCAGGCTGGCGGCATCAACGGAAGGGAAGTGGTTCCGGAGGTGTGGGATCCGCAATCCGACAATTCGCTTTTCCGGGCATATGCCCGCCGTTTACTGGCCGAATCCGGCGTCAAAACCATTTTCGGGTGCTACACTTCGAGCAGTCGAAAGGCTGTGCTCCCGATTGTCGAGCGGCTCAATGGATTGTTGTGGTACCCGACACTTTACGAAGGGTTCGAGTTTTCGCCTAACATTATCTATACGGGCGCAGCACCGAACCAGAACAGCCTGAGTCTCTTCCACTATCTCGCTGCCAACTACGGAAGCCGGTTCTACTTCGTCGGTTCTGACTATGTTTATCCCCGGGAGTCAAACCGGATCATGCGGCAGCTGGTAGAACAGAACGGCGGTGAGGTCGTCGGTGAGATGTATGTCTCCTTGAACGCACGCCGTGAGGAATTCTACCCGATCTTGCGCGATATCCGTGGAGTGCGTCCTGACGTCATCTTCTCGACCGTCGTTGGAACACCGACCGTCTATCTTTATCAGACCTATGCTGATTTCGGCTTCAATCCGGCGACGACGCCGATTGCCAGCCTGACCACCACCGAGGCGGAAATCAGCGCCATGGGCTACGACGTGGGCGAGGGGCACATCACCGCCGCTCCATACTTCGAAGGCATTGGCGGCTCGAGCGGGACGGATTTCGTGTCCCGCTACAAGAAGATGTACGGCGACAGTGAGCGTACCAACATGTGTGTCGAAGCAGCGTACTTTCAGGTCAAACTGTTTGCCAAGGCCTTGGAACAGGTCAACACGCTCGACCCGGATGTCTTGCGTCCAGTGGTACTAGGCACCACTGTCGATGCACCACAGGGACCAGTCACGATTAATCCGTCCTGCGGCCATGCCAACGTCTGGTCGCGTGTCGGGCGTTGCCGCGGCAATGGCACTTTCTCGATCGTTTATCAGTCATCATCAGAAGTCACGGCAGATCCTTTCTTGATCGGCCGTCCCCGCATGGCGTAATCCGCAATCCGAATGACATCACCACTTTCCCAGCAACTCGCCCGGTTGTCCGTTGTTCTCGCGTGCGAGCCCGATATCGAGGGTGCCAAACTGCTTCGGCACTTGCAGCGGACACGCGCCGACGTGCGTCATGTCTGGCCAATACCGGCGTCACTTGGCGAGAATGCCGATCTGGTACTCGTCGAATACAGCAGGGGACTATCCGGCAAGTTTGCCTGGGTTCCCGGAGAAGCGAGTGCCGCTCTGGTCATTCTGGTGCCGCAGGCCGGACAGTTTCATCTCGAAGAATTGCGCAAAGGATTGCCGGATGCGGTTCTGCATCGGCCCTATCAATCACACGCCATCGATGCCGCACTGATGTTGGCTTTGGATCACTTCAGCTATGGAAA
>JAGQQG010000256.1 GCA_020426325.1 Planctomycetaceae bacterium
CGGTCGCGAAGACGTGTGGGAGCCGCAGGCCGACGTCTTCTGGGGTCCGGAGTCCAAGTGGCTCGGCGACAAGCGGTTCTCCGAAGATCGCAAGCTCAGCAATCCGCTCGCCGACTCGCAGATGGGCCTGATCTACGTCAACCCGGAAGGCCCCAAGGGGAAGCCCGATCCGCTGGCAGCTGCCAAAGCCATTCGTCTGGCGTTCGGCAACATGGCGATGAACGACGAAGAAACAGTTGCTCTCATCGCGGGGGGGCACTCGTTCGGCAAGACGCATGGTGCGGCCGATCCGAAAGAGTACGTCGGTCCTGAGCCGGAAGCCGCTGGTCTGGTCCAGCAGGGGCTCGGCTGGAAGAACTCGTTCGGCAAAGGGAACGCTGATGACACGATCACCAGCGGACTCGAAGGGGCATGGACCAATGACCCGACCACGTGGTCACAAGGTTTCTTCGACAATCTGTTTGGCTATGAGTGGGAACTGACCAAGAGTCCAGCGGGAGCATTTCAATGGACGCCCAGGGAAAAGTCAGCTCAAGGAACCGTGCCGGATGCCCATGATCCCTCGAAAACCCATGCGCCGATCATGTTCACGACAGACCTCGCCCTCAAAAAAGATCCGGCCTATGCCAAGATCTCGAAGCGGTTCTATGAGAACCCCAATGAGTTTCAGGAAGCATTTGCCAAGGCCTGGTTCAAGCTGATCCACCGCGACATGGGGCCCGTCTCTCGATACCTCGGCCCTGACGTTCCGCAGCAACAGTTCCTGTGGCAAGATCCGATTCCTGCGGTGAATCACGAGTTGGTCGATGAGCAGGATGTTGCTCGGTTGAAGCATCAGATTCTCGCTTCCGGGTTGTCGATCTCGGACCTCGTCTCGACCGCTTGGGCATCAGCGGCCACGTTTCGCGGTTCCGATATGCGGGGCGGAGCGAACGGGGCACGCATTCGTCTTGCTCCGCAGAAGGACTGGGAGGTCAACGAGCCGGACAAGCTGGCGAAGGTTCTCAACACCCTGTCACAGGTTCAGGAGGACTTCAATGCGTCTCGATCGGATGGCAAGCTCGTGTCTCTCGCGGATGTGATTGTGCTGGGCGGATGCGCGGGGGTCGAACAGGCTGCGAAGAACGCCGGTCACGAGATTTCCGTCCCCTTCTCTCCCGGACGTGCTGATGCGACTCAGCAAATGACGGATGTGGAATCGGTCGCCGTGTTGGAGCCCCGATATGACGGGTTCCGGAATTACCTCGGAACGGGTTACGACCGGCCCGCAGAGCAACTCCTGCTCGACCGGGCACAACTGCTCACGCTGACCGCACCGGAGATGACCGTCCTGCTCGGAGGCATGCGCATGCTGGGCACCAACTTCGATGACACCCAACACGGCGTCTTCACTGAGCACCCGGAGACGCTTACGAACGACTATTTCGTCAACCTGCTCGACATGAACACCGAGTGGCAGGAATCCCCCAGGGATGGCAATTTGTTTGAAGGCAAGGATCGAAAAACGGGTGACGTCAAGTGGACCGCCACTCGCGTGGATCTCGTGTTCGGCTCGAACTCACAACTGCGTGCGATCGCAGAAGCTTACGCCTCAGCTGACGCCGAGCAGAAGTTCGTGCACGACTTCGTAGCCGTCTGGAACAAGGTGATGAACCTCGACCGCTTTGACTTGGATCGCTCAAAACGAGCCGGTCTGTGAATCGACCTCTCCCCTGAAGCGTCGAGCGAAGCACACCTTCCGGTATCCCTCGTGGTCCGGGAGGTGTTGCTTTGTGTTGTGGATGGTCGAGTGTTGTTGCCGTGCGTTCCTTGTTAAAACAAAAGTCAAACGGTCAGTTGCTTAGAGCAGTTCCAAAGTTGGTGTTCAGTGTTCGGGGAAGTCGAGGTTATTCTCCTTGAGTCATCGCATTCAAGGAG
>JAGQQG010000257.1 GCA_020426325.1 Planctomycetaceae bacterium
AACATTCGCCCAGCACTACCTGCTCCCGATGGGGGCAGCGATCTGGTCCTGCCCGACGCCGACATTCCGGCAATTCCCCATCCGCTTCATCATCGAGTTTTATAAGAATCACGGACTGCTTCAGCTGAAAGACCGTCCTGTCTGGAGGACGATCAGCGGAGGCTCAAAGAGTTATGTAGAGAAGCTGACTTCACCATTCCGGAGCCGAATCAGACTGAATTGTCCGGTGAAACGTGTGTGGCGACTCGACGATGTCGTCGAAATCGTCACGAACTTGGGGACAGAAGCATTCGACGAGGTCATCTTCGCGTGCCACAGTGATCAGGCGGTGAGACTTCTCGGTGATGCTGATCAGGTCGAAAAATCGATCCTCAGCGAATTTCCTTACAGTTCCAATCGCGTCGTCCTTCACACGGATACCTCGGTCCTCCCCCGAAGTCGCAGGGCCTGGGCGAGTTGGAACTATCACATTCCGTCGACATCAACAGACCGTCCGACACTCACCTACTGGATGAACCTCCTCCAGGGACTGGATTGCAAGGAAACTTATTGCGTGACATTGAACGAAGATGATGCGATCGATCCAGACAAGGTTCTGGGCCGGTTCAACTACTCCCATCCGATTTTCACAACACGAAGAGAGGCAGCCCAGAAGCGTCATACAGAAGTGATTCGTCACAGGCGGACGTCGTTCTGCGGAGCCTACTGGGGGAATGGATTTCATGAGGATGGCGTGAACAGTGCTCTCGCCGTCTGTCGAGCGTTCGGCGTGAGTTCCACAGATTGGTCTGTCGTGTCGCGTCCTTCTGATAGTCTGCGAATCGACTCACGGCGAAGGCGGGAGATGTCTCATGCCTGATTATGCTGACAGCGAGAGGAAGAGCTGCCTCTACGAAGGTATCGTCACACATTCACGGACAGAACCGGTCAAGCATCGCTTTTTGTATCGGGTGTTTTATGTCTACCTCGACCTGACTGAGTTGGATTCCGTGTTCAATGGTCGCTGGTTATGGTCGGTCGACCGTCCTGCCATCGCTTCCTTTCATCGGGAAGATCACTTCGGAGACTCGACGCGACCGTTGGACAGTGAAGTCCGGGACATCGTGGCACGTCGTACAGGGACAGCACCCAAGGGACCAATCCGATTGCTTACACAGCTGAGGTATTTCGGTTATGTGATGAATCCGATCAGCCTCTACTACTGCTACGATGAGAGTGACACTGAGATCGAAGCGTGCGTCGCTGAGGTGACCAACACACCCTGGGGAGAAACCCACTGCTACGTTTTGCCCAACCCGATCCAGGATGCCGCAGGTCACGAGGCACTGTTGAGTGAGAAGGAATTACACGTTTCGCCGTTCCTTCCCATGGAGATGCGCTATCAGTGGCGACTCACCACACCAGATGAGCAGTTGAAAGTCGGGATTGACAACCTCGCGGAGTCACAGCGGTCGAAGCCCTTCTCCGCGCACATGAATCTCACACGACGCCCCATCACCACATGGCAACTGACGCGTATCTTGATGCGATATCCGGTGATGACCGCACAAATCGCCATCGGCATCTACTGGCAGGCGGCCCGTCTATGGTGGAAAGGTGTCCCGCTTATTCCGCATCCTGCACGTCGTGCGAACTCTCTGAACCAAGTCTCGTCAATGTCTCCTCAAATCTGAGTGTCAGCTCCGTAAGCATCCCTTGATTGGCAGCCAATGAACTCGATCGCGACCTCTCTTAAACAATGCCCCGAATGCACGCTCTCCGACCCTGGTCAGTTTCCCGCTGGCCGATCGTCAGGTTCAAGGTCTCGACACCCATGGTGGGCCAGGATGGTTCGCGATCGTCTTGTCAGACTTTTGGACTCGCTGGAAGAGGGCCAGATTCTGATCCACGA
>JAGQQG010000258.1 GCA_020426325.1 Planctomycetaceae bacterium
CGTCACGTGTCTTGCCATCGACGAAGTCTGAACTCTGGCGAGTTCAGCTACAGAAAGCACCTGTGTGAGAGTGCTTGACGGTATTGCGATGCGGATTCATGATTTGCGAATGGACCCCTGATCGCACTGGCGGACAAGCCGACCAGTGGCACCCGGCGAGACAAATGAAGCGATCTCATATCAAACTCTGTTGTATACTCCTTCTACTCGGAGGCGTAGTCTACGGATGGACGTTTCTACCGGGGCCGAGGTTTCTTCAGTCGTACAGACAACTGCGGATTGGAATGCCTCGATCTGATGTCAAAGCGATGTTTGGTCAGCAACCGGATTATCACTGCCGATTTGGCCTTTCAGAAGTATGGTACTACGCTGCACCGGGGATGTTCGCGGCTGACTTTCCAGCCGATACACCGGCAAACGGTGCGACCTACGAAAGCCTTCACGAACTACCTGAAGTGTACGATCACGTTCAGATCGCATTCGATGAAAATGGCAAAGTGGCAGCGTATACATGGATCGGTGAGACTTACACAGTGGAGTATCGGGGTGGGTCGGTGAACGGAACTCATTTCCGACTCTTGCCTCCCGGTGTTCTTTGACTTCCAACACGGCGAACGTTGTCGATATGCCATGGAACGCCATTAACCTTTTTGGGGGGTGGTAAAAGCGGTCTTGATGCGGGTTGTGGTTGTGAGGATTCTTTGATTGCTGTCTAAGAATGTCCGGCCACTGTTCCCAGGGATTCGGGATGTCGCATCAAGACCCACACTCCGGAGGTGTGCGTAGGAATTCTGTCTATCTGCTTGAGGCGTTGCAATGGCTGTTTCTTAGGGCCTGGTTTTCGGAGGTCTCGCTGCAGGACGATTTTACTTGGACTCCGCGGTGGTTGGCGGAGGTCGCCTTGTTGCGGGTCTGGTCGGGAGAGGCCACACTCACGGAACGGTTCGCGTGCAGTCGGCGGTTGGTGGCTCATCTTCGTGGTGAGGATGTCCCGCCCGCCGGTTTCTGCCGGTTTCTATCGGGCGTTTCTCAAGCTGTTGTGTCGTTGGACGGAGCCATTTGTCACATTGCTCCAGCAGGTAATGCGGCAACTGTCGAACTACCATGAACTCGTTGAGCGAATCGAGACCCTCCTCGCCGCAGGACAGACACTGTCACAAATCGCGACCGCACTCAAGAGCGAAGGCTTTCATCCGCCGAAACGGACGAAGCGGTTTACGAAAGGAATCCTCAGCCGGTTGGGCCAAGGCCCACTTCTCGCCTTTACGATCCTGCACGCTCTCAGCGTGGACCATATAACTGAGGACCAGTCCCATTGGGATGCCTCAAAAACTTGTACCAGTGCTTATGAAGGTCGGGTTGGATAATCTCCGCCGTGCTGCTGGAGTGAGGCCGTAGGCCGAACGGAAAGAGCATGGTGGGTCGCGAACTCGGCCGGGATCGTGTACCCGGGCCAGCTGGTAATTGGTCGATGCTCGTTGTAATCATTCTTCCAAGAGATGGTCTGCCTACCGGCTGCACTCAGACTCTCGAACTGTTCCATTGCCAGAAACTCATCGCGAAACCGGCTGTGGAAACTCTCCGCGTAGCCGTTCTCCCGGGGAGCGCCCGGCTTGACATACAGCGTTTGCACATCGACTCGGTCTCGCTTGTGGCTGCTCAAGTTGTCCATCACGACGATGTCGCCACCGCGCAGTGTAGGAACCAGTTGCTGCTGGACGTCTGCGAGAAACAGGTCACCGTTCATGGCTCCGTCGATCACCGTCGGAGCCATCATGCCCCACGTCCGCAGCGCCCCGACAAAGGTGGTTGTTTTCCAGTGCCCGTGCGGCACGTCACCGATCACACGCCCGGAGCGCGGTCCCCAAACCATACCGTC
>JAGQQG010000259.1 GCA_020426325.1 Planctomycetaceae bacterium
AGCATTTCATTCCGTCGCCGGGCCACCTCTGGGAGCTGTCGACTACTCACTCGCATCTCAACGTTACGGTGAGTTGCTGGATCTGGGACTCTCGATGGGAGTCAAACCGGCGATGGAGTACCTCGGCTTCGCGGACGAGGTCAACAGCATCGCTAATGCCCTGAGGATCATCGACGGGTCAGGGCACCCAGAAGCGACAATCGTGCTCGACCCGTTTCACGACTTTCGAGGTGGCGCTGGTTGTGAAGACATCGTGAAACTTGAAGCCAGACAGATTGCGGTCTGCCACTTCGATGATGCGCCAGCTGAGCCACCGGCACCACTGCAGCACGATCCGGATCGGGTCATGCCCGGTGACGGCGTTATCGACCTGCAGCGGTTTCTGTCATTGCTCAGGCAGATCGGATACAGCCGATGGATCTCGCTTGAACTCTTCCGCGAGGACCTCTGGCAGCAAGACCCGCTCAAGGTCGCCGAGACAGGGCTTGCGAAGATGCGAGCCGTTTGTGAGGGGTAATCGCTACGCCGCTTTGTTCGTGCGGGTCTCGTCGGTCTGACGCTGCGGCAGACGGTGGGTCTTGAGTTTGTCGGCCTGATTCAACTGACCGATGTAGTAGCTGAGCGACATCAACAGGCCGGATGCAGTCAGCGCTGCAAAGCAGCCAAGTAGAGCGGTCTGATCGTCAGTGAGGTTCTGGAGGAGGTCCATCGTTGCTCCTTTTCCGTGCATGGCAGGCGGCTCACGAGATGCCGAACCGCAATGTCTCTTTCGGCATTTGTCGCCAGATTTCTGAATCGTTGCTGGGAGTCATGACAGCGACATCATCAAGATTCGTGCATCACACTCATGCTGGCAGTGCTGCAACCTGGGGGGAATGGGGAGAATTGGAAGGGCGTTTGTCCTTTCGGTCTGTAGGCACTCCGCTCAATTCTCCAGAGCTGAGCACTAGCGGTTGACGAATTTGACCAGATTGGCGTAAACCACCACCCCATCTGAACAGGCAGCCTCCGATTTGCGTGGATGATGCGCCCCTTTATTCCGCTGCTCCATCGATACATCTTCGGCGAACTCCTCCGGGTGTTCGCACTGGTGTTGACGGTTCTGACGATCCTGACAGTCTTCGTGGGCGTGTTTCAGGAGGCCACCGAGCGGGGACTGGGGCCGCAACAACTGATTCAGATCTTGCCCTACATCATCCCCAACATGCTCCCCTTCACGATCCCAGCGACACTGCTGATGACCGTGTCCGTTGTTTATGGGCGGATCGCAGGCGATCAGGAGATCACCGCGGCCAAGGCAGCGGGGATTAACGTATTGAGCCTGATGGGACCGGCGTTCTTTCTCGGTGCCGTGATGAGTGTGTGCACGCTGCTGTTAACCGACCAGGTTATTCCGTGGGCAATGGCAAACATCCAGCGGACAGTCATTGCAGCGGTCGAGGAGATCTTTCTCGACAAGTTAAGAACGGAGCATCAGCTGAGATACCGCCCGAAGGATATCGACATCACCGTCTACGGCGTTGATGGCAATCGTCTGATAGACCCAGTCTTCCGGTACAGAAACTCGCGCGGCGACTATTACACGGTTCAGGCCAGGGAAGCACAGGTCGACTTCGACCATGAAAAAGGAATGGCCATCCTCTACATGAGGGATGCGGTCGTCGAAGTTCCCTCAGGTGATGGCAAGGCACCGTTTCAGTTCATTCAGAAGGGAGACAAACCCTACGAGTTTCCTCTGCCCCTGGAAAGCGAGCAGAAGAAACCGATGTACATGAGCC
>JAGQQG010000025.1 GCA_020426325.1 Planctomycetaceae bacterium
CCCATTGATGTCGGTAACAACGTGACCGTGAACAGTTTCAATCAGTTCTCGCTGACCAACCTGGTGCTCGGTGGCTTGATGAAGTTTGGGACAGGAGGATCTGTCATGGTCTCCTGGTCCACGCCGATCCTCGGAGAGGACGATCGGCAGTTCGACCACGAGGTGCGAGTGGCACTCGATTTCGCACTCTAACCGCTCGGTGAAATTCAATTCTGAGTGGCCGGGGCTGGACCAACGGGAAGCCCCGGTGAACGTGGATGCGATATTTGTCAGCGGAAAATGTACTCCCCGGGGCTTCGGACATCGTCCTCCAGCCCCGGCCACCCATCAGACTTCTTTTTCAACGGGCAGCTATCCGTCAGCCATTGAAATCAACTTCAACCGGCAGAGATCACGGCGATGACTCAGCCTCGGCAACATCAATGAAACCGTTGTTGTCGGAGTCGAACTGGTCGAACGCCGTCCTCGGACCAAGGAACTCGCGCCACGTCACATCTCCATCCTGATTGCGGTCCATACGCCGGAACCATTCAGGGCCTTGCGTCACCGGACGAAGGATCGGCAACCGTGCTTCGGCTGCCATGGCAGCCATCGCCCCACCGCCGGAGAGATCATCAAACTCAGCTGGTCGAGTCACTGCGAATTCCAGGCGATATTTCGTCACCAGCTCCGACTCGGACAATTTTCCATTCCCGTTGCGGTCCAGCGCCAGCATGGGATCAACCCCACGCTGAAATTCTCGCGGGCTCAGTCGACGATCCTCGTCTTGATCGAGCGTCTCGAACAGCGAGGTCGTGTCATTCTCAATGGTCATCTCCAGACGACAGCGACTCAGCAGCGCTCGCTGCTCGATGAACGATGCGATTTCCTCGTTGCTGATTTGCCCGTCCTGATCGACATCGACTGCGGAGAAGGGGGCGCCTTCGACGTTGAGTTTGTCATACTCCTGTGGATTGAGATGTTTGTCCCCATCGGAGTCAGCATAGCGGAACTGCAACTGAAGGTACTTCGAGCTGATGACTTCGATGCTCGCTTGAGCGTCGCGCAATGTCGCATCGACGCTCAAGTCTCCCAGCTTGAGAGCCAGGCGACGGCGATCCGATTCCCCCTTGATCGTCACTCGTTCGGATGTTGATACCGGATCAACGGTGATCCGTTTTGGTCGACGGGTGGGAAACTGAATTGTGACGTCCACGTCCGGATGCGGATCGGTCAGTCGCTCCCGCCAAGTGTCCACTGGCACTTCATCCCCATAAAGACTCTGAAGTCGACGGAGGACACTCTCCAGATTGAGTGTGCGGTCGAGGACCACAAACGGTGATTGTTCGGCTTTCATCTGCATGGCTTGCGATGCCTGCATGGATGCCGGGAACGGCTGCAACTCAGCCGCGCTGAGTGATTCGTCGTCGTCAAAATCGAAGGGTTCCAGCAATGAAAGTCCTTCGGTCAATTCCTCCGTGGAAACCTGACCGTCAGCGTCGACATCGAGCCTTGGGTAAAGCACCACCGTCTGAGATGCTCGCGTTTGCCGCCGCGAAATCGAAAGACCTGTTCCCATCGCTGCATTGACGTGCATGAGGAACTCGGTCGATGAGATCACGCCATCAGTGGGGGCCACGTCGAGTCGTGCCCACTCGTCTCCGAGTTCTCCGGAAAGATCATCGAAGCGCCCGAACGTCGGAATCCGGAAGGCCTCCTGATCGTCGAGCTGATCGTCAGAGTTTGTGTCGAAGCGACCAAACCACTCGTTTGCGTACTGCGAGCGGTTGTCCTCCAGTGTTTGCCCACGTTCAAACTCGACATGGATGCGCATCACGACAGGAGTCTCGGGCGCGAGGACGAGAACATCAAAATGCTGATTTGACGAACCAGCGTCGGTTGGTCCAGACATCAGCAATCGTCCGTACCCAAGAACAGCAACGATCGCGATCAAGCGGCAGAGCATACGGGCCGACCTCCTTAACGAATACAATACCACCATCTTTTCTCAAGAGAACAGCTCAATGACTGAAATCTTCATCCGAGAAGCAGACTGGCAATCCCCTGCAGACTGTTCATCAGTCCTCAAACTGATCGATGCTTATGCCCTGGAACCGATCGAAGGAGGCCAACCTCTTCCCGATTTCACGCGAGAAAATCTGATCGCTGGTCTCCAATCGGTATCGGGAGCATTCGTTCTGCTGGCATGCATCGAGAGCGAGGCCGTTGGCATCGCAGTCTGCTTTCGCGGGTTCTCGACCTTTGCCGCTCGACCGCTGATCAATCTGCATGATCTGGCCGTGCTACCCCAGTTTCGTCGTCGGGGAATTGGTGGGCGGTTGCTTGAAGCGGTCTGAATGCGGGCCTTTGAATCAAGCGGTTGCCTGGTCACACTGCAGGTCCGGCCAGAGAATCACCGAGCCGCAGCAAGCCTCTCTCAGCAGTGCCAGACGTTTCGGCGTTCTTCAACGATCTTTTATCTGCAGATAAACACGAGGCCGACCATCAACAAAAACGTCCCGGCCACCTTGGAAGGCGTTAGTGGCTCCCCAAACAGGGGGCTCGATAGCAGGGTCACGAGCACGAACGACAAGCTCATGAACGGATAGGCCTGGCTGAGTGGGAGCTTGGTCATCGCGGCCATCCAACACAATGATGCCACGAATGCCGCGACAAAGCCACTCACGATCCACGGATTCAGGAACTGCCCCATCAAGAAACTCAACTTCTCGGATGTACCCTCGGGAAGTGCCTTTCCTCCAATTTGCCACTTGAGGACGAGTTGTCCGTAGACTGTGAATAAGATGGTCAACGCAACGCAGACACCACCGGTCATTGATCATCAACCTTCAAAGATGGACCTCTAGACATCTCATTGCCGTTGAAAGCCGATCCATCTCCGCCTCTGTGCTTGCGGAGAAATGCTTTCACTCACAGAATCAGAGTCGCAGCCTCATTGCCACAGAGATCACTTTACACACTCATCGCCGGCGGAACTCATTCCTGAGCGTCGTCGCTCAGCGGCGACTTAGCGGGCAAGCCACTGAGGTAAGCCTTTTCACAAATCGTCTTGTAGGTCGACCATTTTCGGCGATCGATGCACTCATACCAAATATCTTCCTGTTCCTCGATGAATTCCATTTTTTGCATGAAGCCCGAATCTTGCTGGTCTTTCGGGATAATGACGACGCCGGTGTCATCGCAAACGGCAATCGCATTGTGAAAGTAACCCTGTCGTTCCGCCACAAGGGCTGGGTCGGGTTCTGTCGTTGGTTTTCGATTGAAGCAACCGACCGGGGAAAACCCTGTACACCAGATCGGCCAGTCCTCTTTGATCAGCCGGTGCACATCTCGAACCTTTCCCGTCACGACGACGGCAGTGGCCTGTTTATAAAGCAACAGGTATTTCGCGACGATGTCTCCGAAAAGAGCTCGATCGCCGCATCCGAGATCATCAACGACAACAATCGAATTCTCCGGAACATCTTCGATTTGCTCGTGAATTGGCCAGTTGCTCTCGTCATACCCATAGACCCATGTCACTGGGCCGACTCGAAAATGACCGCGGTTCACAGCAACGACATCTGGTAACGCGCCGCTCTTCCCCAGACAATCAGCGACTTCTGTACTACTAACGCGATTGCGCCGAATATAGGTAACAAGGTTTTCACTCGTCATTTGACAATCTCCTCATGAAAGTCGAACTTGCCCTCCGACAGATCGAACGTCATCAATGTCATCCAATCAGACTCGGGGTTCGGCAGCGACACCTCGCGCACGAGAACCTCCACTCGCTCAATGGGAACGGTCTCATTGTTTGCCGCCAAGCAGTACTGGACTACCCGTCCCACGCTTGGCGGAATCGAACCACTCGCGCCAATGTATTGTGCAACAAAATGCCGATCCATGCGATACATCTCTGCCTGCAACCAGCGGCTTGACAGAATCCCCGACGATTGGGGACCAGCAGTCCCGTCTTCCAAAAACACCTGAATCGGTTCCCGGACTTGACCATCGCTGCCAATCAGCAGAACACGAAAAGCATCGATGGAAAGAAAATGCTCCTTCGTGAAGAGCTTATCGTATTGAATGTTGAGAGTCGACCGCCCGACAAGATAGAGCGCTGGGCTAAATCCGTATCCAAGTGCAACCCGTGCAGCGTGAGCTGTGAGGATCGCGACGAGCGTGTACGACACCACCGGTCCCAGGATGTCCCAGTTGGCTATGCGACGGCGCTCGGTCGGTATCGGACTCTTGAAGGGCACGATCGTCGATAGAAACAGCACAGCGACTGCAAGTGCTTCCCAACCAATCAGCTGAATTCGCAAACCAAAACAGAGAAACAAAGCGAATGACACAAACGCCAGCACCGCCGCAGGTCGCGACCACCGAAAGATGGCGAACGGGAGGATGGCACTCTCGGCAATCAGGGCGCCCCAATTCGCCATGCCTGTGAAAGCGGTATGCGTAAAGAGCTCGCGCGCCCATTGGGGGCCGATCCAAGGCAGGCTCATTACATAACGAATTCCATCGCCAGCTCGCCAATAGTTGTCCTGCATCTTGGTAATGAAGCCGCCGAAAAACAAATATGCTCCGAAGCTCAACAGCATGGCGTGCAACAAATGTGCGTTTCTCTCGGAATTGATCTGCCCCTTGCGAAAGTTGAACCAGATATTAAAGAACGACATGGTGACAAAGAACTTACACTCGACGTTAAAAACCCCCATTGAGTGGGTCAGCACCCATGAGACCGTGACATAGTGAAGAACTCGCACCAACCAGTGAGGCCACTGAATCAAGAAGAGAGCCCCTGATAGAAACCAGACGCACAATGCCAGCTTCCAAGGAACGGTGATCGGATCACACAGCACGACTCCGGCACGGAAAGTGTTGATGCAAAACGTCACCGAGATCACGGCAAACATCAAGCGATAGACAAGGACGAGCGGCTCCCCCTTGATCTGCGACGGGCCGAAAGTCGTTCCAAGCCGTGAGGAGTCAAGTGTCATGGCTGCGAGCGCAGATAGGTCGATGTCTCTTTGTCGACTTCGGCATGAGAAACGAAAATGGCGAACTCAAAGGGAAGATAGTCATTGCGTAAGACGACCTTCCGCGAAAAGCCGTACGCCATTTGGAGAAGTCGTGATGGCGCGCTGTGAAACGTATGCGCGTGAGTAAAGTCGACCTGGTCGGAGAGGAAATCGAAGGCGAGGCCGTCTTTCACAAGTGAGAAGGTCCGGGCAATTGTTGCATGGATCACCTCGTAGTTGTCTCCGGCCGACAATCTGTGATTGAAAATTCCTGAGGCGATGGCAATGTCAAACGGCACTTTGAAATCAGTCTTCAGAAAGTCGCCGACAAGAAATTCCACATTGGGGCGTTGCCAGCGAACTTTCGCTTCCGCCACCAGACTGGGAACAAGGTCAATTCCGAGGTACTGATAGTCATCACCGCAGGTGTCGACAAGCAACGTGTTGAGATCGCCGAATCCACACCCGATATCGAGGATGCGTTTGCCTTTCAAGGGAAACAAGGACGTCAATGCTTCGAATCGAATGTGTTGGCGCCCCTTGTTCCAACCGAGCGTCATTGGGGAATAGCCGAAGGTCTCATACCTGTCCGTATACCGTTGGACGGTTTCGGCAATGTCTCGATCAGACAGACCACTCATTTGACACTCCAACTGCATATGCAGCCTGAACGAGAGTCTGGGGGGTTATGCAATGCAATCGTGCAGGGCACATGGCTCAGGGAGTTCTGAGCCTCCACTAAAACGGAATGACTTTTATCGAATTCGCAAACTGTGCGCGTTGATGGCGGACGCAACAAGTTCCTCCCATGAAAACGAATGTTGTTGTGGCTGCGGTTCATCGAGAGGACTCTGTCACGAATCGATCCAGATTCCGGTAGGCAATCTTCGCAAGTTTGTCTGGTGTCGTGGCCTGTGCAAACTCTTGAACTCTTCGTCGAAGTTCGACGAGAGAAAACTGCGGATGATCGGACCCGACACAGATTCGCTCGTCGAATGTACGAAACAAAAACCTCAAGTCGGCATCCAATGAACTGCCTTTGAAGCGAAGAATGGTGAATGACAGGTCCAATAAAACGTTGGGCCACATTCGGACTGCTTCCGCCCATTCGAGAGCAGCCACGGTTCCCCCATGCAGCAGGATCACCCGTGGGTCGTCCAACGAATTCAACAGTTTCGTCAAACGACCGAGGCTCAGGCGATCTAGGTCCAACCCCTTTCCGTAATTGTAGGTGCAAATCATCGAGAACAAACCAGTTTCATCGGCAGTCTGAATGAGATCGGCCAAACTTTCGTTTTCGAATGTGAAGCCGCCCAGCCGCGGATGCAATTTGATTCCGACGTATCCCGCATCTCGCAGCGAACGACAGCGAGCGCGTAACTCTGGTCCGGAGGATGGGAAGACCGACGGATCGCAATACGCAACTGGAAGGGCGCCGGGAATCGACGTGCGGACCCAATCGGCGTAGCGTGCTTCGCGGTAACCTCCCACAGACTCCCCCATGCCGACGGCGAGAAGTTGACGAATATCTGCTTCGTCCATCTGGCGGCGCAGTGCCTCTGCGCTGCAAAGGTGGTCGTACCGTGAATCCAGCCACTTTCCTTCCGGAGTGGGATGCGTCAAACTGTCGAATATCTGGAGATCAGGCATATTGAACATGGATGCACTCTCGTGCCATCCGCACGGAGTCGAGTACTTCCTGCGTGGAAATCCCCGTCGCGATCACATGCATATGACGGGAGCGATCATCCGTGCTTTGTTTCAAGACCTCACCGACCTGAATATTCAGTTGAAGATCGATCACTCCATCGATCGATAATGCCTTGTCAACACCGGTAATCTTCTCCACACGTCCAGGATGAAACTCATAAAATACTAGTACAGCTGCCGCCTGGTGGCTACACTCGATCGCGCTGATGTTCTGGCCGAGCGCCATGCGCAGGAGCAGGTCATATGTATCGACACCAGAGACTGCCGGGACGATGTGTGACGCAATGTTCGTCCCGCCACCTCGCGCAGCGGTCTCAATTAGATAGAAGCGGCCACCGTTGTATTTGTACTCCGAATGCGTCAGCCCGAACGGCAAACCCATCGACATCATCAGAGAATCGTGTTGATCGACCAAGACATCGAGTGGCAAGTCATGGTTGTCGCGAGCGTACAGCAGTCGGTCCGCCACCATGGGATTATGGTCGTAATGGCGTTTGGTGGAAATCGCAAGCGACGTATGACCGGAACTCGTTTGGATCCCTTCGATCGTCAATTCCAGCCCGCCAATAAACTCTTCAACCAGGACATGCTCGGACGAACAGAACCGCCGTGCTTCGCGAAAGGCCCCCGGTATTTGGTCGTGTGAATCGACGCGGCGCACACCGCGACTGGATTGACTATCCAATGGTTTGACAACAACCGGACCTCCGACCCTGCGAAAGAATGCGATCGCATCGGATTCCGTCGTGCATTCTTCGAAGGAGGGAGTAGGATGGCCGGATTCTCGGCAAACCTTACGCATTGCGCACTTGTTCGTAAATCGTCGCGCGGTGTCGACGCCGATTCCCGGCAAGCCAAGTTTTTCGCAGAGAGCAGCAACGGTCGGCACCGCGATATCGCTTTGATCCGTCAGAATTGCATCCGGGCGAAACTCATTGGCTATGCGGAGGTTGGCTTCCAAATCCCGGACGTCTGCAATGCGACCGACATGGGCGAACTCAAACCCAGGAGAATCCGGGTACAGGTTCGAGTTGATGACAAACGCACCAAACTCTCGGGCTTTGCGGATAAGCGACACTTGCCATTGGCCACCAGCCACAATCATGATGACCGGTCGCTTCTCAGTCATCGGTCGTTTCCGCAATTAGAAAAATGGGCCGCCCTTTGACCTCAGTATAAATTCGACCGACATACACGCCCACAAGCCCGATGCTCATAACGATCATTCCGCCCAGCAGATAGAGAGAGACCAATAAGCTCGCGAACCCGATTTCCGCAATTCGCCCGGTCAGCCGCTGAATCACAATGACCGCAGCGTAGGCCAGTGAGACGCCGGTTGTCAACGCGCCGAACAAGACCATCAATTTGAGCGGACGATCCGTGAACGAGAGAACGGCATCGGAAGCCAAGGCCAGACGTCGTAACAGGTTGTATGAACTCCTCCCGGAATGGCGAGCCTGTCGAGGCACATCCAATGTCACCGTGGAAAACCCCATCCATTGAATCATTCCGCCATAGAAGCGGTAGCGTTCGGGCATCCGGCAGAATGTGTCCACGACGCGCCGCGACATGATTCGATAGGATCCCACCGCGGGGTCCGTCCGGGCCCCGGTCAACAAATCGAACAGCCAATAGAAGACTCGCGAGGATTGTTGATTCAGCCATCCATCATCCCTTCCCACGCGCCTGACAAGCACGATCTCAGCCCCATCGAGCGCACGACTCATCAGCTGTGGGATAAACTTAGGGTCATCTTGCAGATCGCAGTCCATGGTGACAACCCAGTCCCCTCGGGATGATTCCAATCCGGCCGACAACGCGTAGTGTTGTCCGAAGTTTCGCGTCAGCCGAACCCCACGGACGTGTGAGTCCTCCGCACAAATCTCCTGAATGATTTGCCACGAATTGTCACCTCCACAATCCTCGACGAGCAGTATTTCATAGGAATCGTCGAGTCCATCGGCTGCCTGCGTGATCTTCTTATGGAGATCCCGTAACGATTCCTGCGAACGATATACGGGTATGACGATCGAAAGACGCATGTTAAAAACCGGTTGAAAGTCGACCCCACTTGCTTGGAGGCCGCGGGGCTTACCGATGACGCCAGCGGACCGGATCGATTGTGCGAGATTGACGACAAAGAGACTTCACAGAAGTACGCCACAGCATTGAGGAACCTTCAACCCCTGTGGCGGGTTGCCAGGTTTGGACTCATAGCCGACCTCGCGCCGAGTTCTCCAGAGGTTTGCGACAAGATCACACCCCAATCGAAGCTCTTCTCCACCTCTCAACGACTGAGTTCTGGATGCTACAAAAACACACCACTTCAGGCAATCCCCATCTTACACAGCAAGTGCGGGGCGCACTTTGCGAGGCGGTCGGGTTGGGGTCGAACTCCAGTCTGGGTGGCGTTCACACGACGACAATTGGACCCTGAGATTCAGGACCGGCTACAGGATGTGACCGTCGAGATGCACTGGTTACGGTATTGCGCTACGCCTTGGTATCGGCGTGTGTTTCTCGCCGTCCTGCTGACGCTGCTGTTGGTATTCATCATCGACTTTGAACTAGCCCTCTCTCGTGGTCATCATGATCGGCGGAGGGACCGTCGTGACGACGGACATCACCGAACCGGGACTCTACGTTGGCGTCCCGGCTCGCCGACTTCGTGATCGTGCCTGAGTCACGGTCTCCCCTGGCAGATCACTCGCCAGCAAGTCCGACCAACTTGAAGACCATGGGCATCACGCCGATGGCGTTCAGGAACACGGCGACCACTCCGATGGGAACAAGGAACCGCAGCAGAGCAACCCAGCCCCAGTAGAGGGCACCGAACCGCGTTCCCGCCTTGAAGCTGTGTTCCCGGGCTTCCGGACCAACCCGCCAGGCCACGAACATCGCGATTCCGAGACCACCAAGCGGCAACATCCAGTTGGAGGCGAGGTAGTCGAACAGGTCAAACCAGTTCTTGCCGTTGCCCTCGCCGAAGATGACTTCGGTCGCCTTTGCAAACTTCTCGCCAAACACGGTGTCTCCGCCGCTCATGGCGGACGGGATGCCGAGCAGGGCAATTGCCAGTCCGCAGACGATCGAGGATTTCGATCGAGACCAGCCCTTTTCGTCGATGAAGTAACTGACGGCGACTTCCAGCAATGAGATGGCGCTGGTCAATGCCGCGAACACGATCAGAGCGAAGAAGACGGTTGACCAAAATGTTGTTCCCGGCATTTGCGAAAGCGCGACTGGAATGTTCTTAAAGACGAGCCCCGGTCCCGCAGCGGGTTCCATGCCGTGACTGAAAGTAATCGGAAACAGCACCATGCAGGCCAGCAGAGCGATCGCTGTGTCGAGCAGGCTGATCGTAACGGAGGTCGAGACAACATCATCATCCTTCTGCAGGTAACTGCCGTAGGTGATCATCGCTCCCATGCCGAGGCTGAGCGTGAAGAACGCATGGCCGAGCGCTTCGAGGACACCGGCGGCCGTCAGCTTTTCGGAATGTCCTCGGAAGATGAAGTCGAAAGCTTGTCCAAACCCGTCCGTCGTCATCGCTCGGCCAAACAGGATCAGCATCATGAGGAACAATGCCGGCATCAGAATCTTGGAACACCGCTCGACTCCCTGTTGAACACCGCCAATGACGACACCGATCGTGACCAGCATAAACATGCCGTGCCAGAACAGATTAAGTTTCGTATCGGTGTACAACTCGCCGAAGATGGTGGAGATTTGCTCCGGGCTTTTCCCTGTAAAGGCATTGGTCGCGGAGAGGTAGGTGTAGTGCATGGCCCAACCCGCCACGACGGAGTAGTACGACAGAATCACGAAACCCGCTGCGACACCGAGCCAGCCAACGAGCATCCACGGACTCTTCGGAGCGGACAATTCGCGGAATGCACCGACGGGGGACTTCTGAGCGGTCCGGCCGATGAAGATTTCCGCCATCATGATCGGCAGGCCGACCAGCAGGATACAGGCGAGGTAGATCAGCACGAACCATCCGCCGCCGTTCTCGCCAGTGATGTACGGGAACTTCCAGATGTTCCCCAACCCGATCGCAGAGCCGGCTGCTGCGAGGATGAAACCGAAGCGGGACTTCCAATGGGCGCGTTCAGGTGTGGCAGACATCGATTTGATCTCCAATGCGGAGTATGACTGAAGATGCGGACCGCGAGCCTTGGAGGCCGGTCTCTGTCAGGAATAACGCATCAGATGCGTCGATCTTCCCTCTTCAGCGAAAACTCTGCCGGGACGTTACATCGGGCTTCGCTGTGAAGCAACGTCAGGTTGCGGTGACTCGAATCTGAGAGTCGCAGGACAATGCTTCTTCGACGAAGTCTGACCGGACTGGATTGAAGGGTGCAATCCGATATCGCTGTCGAAAACGACGACTTCAGCAAAGCAGCCGAAAGGCAACCATCGTTTCCCTGTTTTCTCGAAGGGATCTACGGAACAACGTCACCCTTTCACGAACCACCACGCCAGCCAGCAGAGTGCAGGGAACAGGATGAAGATCAGTGCTGCCGTCAGCATGGTCGAGCGTGTGTTATCCGGCCAACGAGCCATGTCGCTAAGTTCTGTCGGTTTGTATGAAAAGACCCACGGGTTTTGACCCGTGGGCTTGTGGGGATTGAACGTGTGGTCCGAAATTACACCGTGGCCCGGAAGTCTTCGGGATTCTCGCCTTCCAGTGGGAGATCGGCTTCGGGCGTGTCCGGGCTGTCCGGGTCGAACCAGGAATCCTTAAAGACCACGCGTTCGTGACGAGCCATCGCACGGTTGGCAGTGAGGGCCATGATGGCATCCGCCATCGCAACGACCCCGTTACAACGCAGGCCGCCTTCTTCGCGAGGCAGCGGCTTGCCGCCCGGATAGTAGTCGGGTCCCTGATTGCGGATCGCGTAGCAGAAGTGTTCCATCTCTTCGGTGTAGCCGCGAGAAATGTTGTCGCCCCAGCCTCCGCTGTCGTCGGACTTCTTCGCTGAGCCGGACGAGGTCTCGTAGGCTTCGAGCACCGGTCCGCCGCCAGCTGAGCCGGAAACGACCCACAGTCGCTGATCGGGTCCGCCCCCCTGCGAACCGCGACCTTCCTCCTTGTAAAGCAGGGCTTCCTTTTCCCCCTTCATGATGAGCGTGCCGCGGCTGCCATAGACCCATTCGCCGTAAGGCTCGAAACGGTTGGTATTGATCGACGAGTAGGTGACGATCGCCTTGTCGTTTTGATCCTCCGCGTAGTGGGGACCGGGGAACTCGAAGGTCACGTAGATGTGATCGTCGATGTCGCGGGGGTCATCCTGCTTGTCGAGGGAGCCGACCCCTTTGACGCCGTAAAAGTTCTTGCCGCCATAACCGCTGACAGCGATCGGGTGCACGTGACCGAGGAAGATACTGGCCGCGTCCATCTGGTGCGAACCGAGTTCCGCCATCAGGCCGCCCCCCGTGCCATTAAACAATCGCCACCTGACGAGTTGTTCGACCGACTCATAACCAAACTCCTGCACCTTCCCTTCGAGGGCTTCCATGTCCTCCTTCTTGATGCCCGGATTCCACTGGTCACTGTTGGGGAAACTGTTGTTGCGATGCCACTGGGCACGGATGAACTTGATGTCCCCCAGCAGTCCGTCATGCACGAGGCTGGCCGCGTTGTCGTAGAGCACGCTGTAGTGTCGCTGGTGACCGACTGCGAGCAGCAGGTTCTTCTCGCGAGCCTTGCGAATCCACTCCTTGCACTGCTTGATATTGTGTGCCATCAGCTTTTCGGTGAGGACGTGCAGCCCCGCATCGAGGCACTCCAACCCGATGGGCTGATGCTGATTGAGGGGGACCGCGATGACGACCGCTTCGATCCCCAACTCGTCCTTGGCCGCCAGAAGATCCTTGTGACTGTCGAAGATCTTGACCTGGCCCGCTTTCTCCTTGCCGACTTTGCGAATGAGCCCGATTCGAGCATCGTTTCCGTCTCCGTGGATGGCTCGCTTCTGGTTAGAGGGTCGCAGGTCAGCAACCGCGACGACATCCATGAACTTGGGGGGATGCTCGGAGAGCAGGATGTTCCCCTCGTCTCCGGTCCCGATGAACGCGGTCCTGACCGGTTCCCCCTTCAGTTCCTCATATCCGAAGTACGCCGCTCCCAGTCCCGTCGAGCCGGCGACAGCCCCCTTCAAAAAGTCGCGTCGGCTGACGCTGACGGCTGTCGAGAAGTTTTCTTTGCCCAACTTCTGTTGTTCCGGTGTGAGTTCCATGATTCTCCCCTCTTATGCTCAGGCACAGACGTATTAGGTGCGTGATTTTGACATCAGCTACGATCAATTGTAGGTGCAACCTCCATTTTGCCAAATTGAACAGGAAAGGGAACCCCGCAGATGGCTGAAAACTCGACTGTTTCGCCTGAAAAGCTCGAATCTGGGGCGAATGTTCCGCGCAGACGTCCCTGGCTGACCGTCCTGATTCTACTGCTCCCTTTCGCCGGCCTGCTGTGGGTCAGCAACTGGTTCTATCAACGGTCGCGGCTGTTTACCGGCAGTTCGGTCACGTTGGGCGAACCATCGCTGCCCTGGGGCAAACTCATCGGCGAGGAGGCTGCCCGCGAGCTATTCGGGAGCCCCACCGACTTGGGATTCCATCAACATCCGCTGACGTCGTATCAGATTGGCCTGATCGGCGGTTACTCGAGCTTGAGGTCGCTCAGTCTTGAAGAAGTCACGGATGCCGACATCCGTCGATTAAGCGGGCTCGACGATCTGGAGTCATTGCAGCTTTACGGCTCACCCATCACGGACGACGCCTGTGGAGTGTTGGCAGGGCTGCCGAAACTCCGGTCTCTCACGATCACCGCTTCCGACCCCGCTCATCAGCCCGCACAGATCACGGACGCCGGCATCGCGAAGCTCGCCGACCTGGTCTATCTCGAACGCCTATGGCTCCAGTCGTCACAGGTCACGGACGAATCTCTGCCCTCCCTCGGCAGATTGACTCTGTTGCAAGGACTGTCACTCAGCGATGCGCAGATCAAAGGAAACGAACTGCAACATCTGGCCGACCTGCCAAATCTCCTAAGCCTCACGCTCGCGAACTGTCCTCTCGACGCCAACGCCCTGACGAACCTGGCGGACGCCCCCATCTTGCAGGGACTCGAACTGAGCAATTCGCCCGTGACAGACGAGATGCTGATGTCCCTGGTTCCTATCAGCTCGTTGCACGTCGTGCTCCTGAATGGCACGCAGGTAACACGGGAAGGCTGCCTGCGACTCCTCGAAGCCCGGCCCGATCTCATCATCAGCGATGCGACCGGAATGCAAGTCAAACCCAACGGCGAAGAATCACCATGACTGATCAAACCGAACAACCCAACGGACAGGACGCCTCGAAATCACTGACGACTTCCCGGCGAAGACTGTGGGGCACACTGGCATTGGTCCTTCTGTCCATTCTCGGTCTGCTGTGGGTCAGCAACTGGTTCTATCAGCGGTCGCGGTTGTTCAGTGTCACCAACATCGATCTCGAGTTGGGCGAACCCGAACTGCCTTGGGGCCGGTTGATCGGCGATCACAAGGCTCGTGAACTCTTCGGTGATCCCATTAAATATCATCTCCGCGAGAAAACACTCACTCCCTATCAAATCGGGATCCTTGGTCGCTATACGGGTTTGAAGTCGCTGGAATTGCGTGGTGTGACGGATGCTGACGTCCGCAAGCTCAAGGGACTCACCAATCTTGAAAACTTGGCTCTCTATGATTCCCCAATCACGGACGATGCATGTGAGATCATTGGGCGAATGGACAATCTGCAATACCTGTCCCTCGGCGACTTCTATGCAGAATCGACCACAATTGAAATCACTGATGCTGGACTGAGTCACCTTGTCGGACTGACCCAACTCCGCGGACTCGAACTCGCGGCGCCCCGTGTGACGGATGAAGGTTTGAAATCTCTCGCGAACCTTCAAAACCTGGAAGCCTTACTGTTGAATGGAAGCAGCCTGTCCGGCGAAGGCATTGACGATTTGTCCCAACTCACATATCTCCGGTCGTTGGGCTTCAAGGATTGGTCGCTGAAAGAGCACGCATTGAGTGGCGTGCCAAAGCTCGAATATCTCCGCCAACTTTCGCTGTGGCATTGCACTCTCTCGGAAAACTGTCTGCATCCGATCAGTGATTGCCCACTACTCGAACGTTTCTCTCTCGAAGGATCGCGCCTGTCCGAAAACCTGTCGTTGCAACCGCTGGGGAAGTGTCAGCTACTCAGCAGTCTCCATCTCGAGGAAACAAACGCGACCGACGCTATGCTGGAGGACCTGACCTCATGCCGTTCATTGGAAACACTCTATTTGAATCACACACAAGTCTCTCACGAAGCCTGCGAGAGGTTTCATCGGTCCCATCCAGGCATCTTCATGACTGACGCAACGGGATATGAAGTGGGCGAAAACAACCCCACGGACGCTTCGTCTGGCTCGGATGATCCTGACAAATCCGAAGACACACCAGTCGGGAATGCACAGGAAGATCAGCCATGACGGACACCGGACCAACACTCGAAGAGCGCGACGAGCCGTCAACACCCCGTTGGCGTCACTCAGTGGCTCTCATCGTATTCCTGCTGCCATTCGCCGGACTGCTGTGGGTGACCAACTGGTATTGGAAACGGGTGGAGTTGTTCGACGGAGCCGAAGTGAAGCTCGCCGTGCCGGAATCGAAGTGGTTGAGACTGTTCGGGGACGAAATCGCAGAGATCTACTTCGGCGATCCGATTCAACTAGGAATTGAAAACGAACATCTCACGCCACGCCAGCTCAAGTTGATCGGCTCGTACAAACGACTGGAATCTCTGGGCCTGGTGGGCGTCTCAGACGACGACCTTCAATACCTCGGCGACCTGCCCAATCTCGAAGGTCTGCAGATTCGCAGCTCCCATTTGACGGGCGACGGCCTTCAACACATGGCCCAGCTGATCAAGCTCGAACGTCTTGTGCTCCAAACACCAAAGCTCACAGACAACAGCTTGGAGCACCTGGTGAAACTAAAGTCACTTCAGGATCTCAGGATCGAAACTCCCCTTCTGACGGATGTCGGTCTGCAACATCTGGAAGGGGCGATCTGGCTTCAGGAGCTGCATGTCAGCGGGGGGACTGTGAGCGAGGATGGCATGCAAAACCTCGCGGGCATTTCAACGCTCGCAGTTCTCAGCCTCAACAATGTTGAGTTCAAAGGAGACCCATTTCAGCCACTGGCCGAACGTGGGAATATCCGCCACCTCGTCCTGAATCACTCTCACGTCACCGATGACATGCTTGAAGCACTTGCCAGAAACGACTACCTGCAACACGTACTCTTGATCGGAACAGGAGTCTCGCCCGAAGCATGCCGCAAGCTCGATCAGGCACAACCGAATCTGTCTGTCGGTTACTCTCTTGAATAAGCCCCAAATGTGGCGAAGGTGCCGGTATATCCTCGATCACCGGTCGGAGTCTGTCATGACGGCATGACTATCATCATCAAGTCATCGTCCCAGCCCAAGATTGCTTTTCATTTTTTTCTGAAAATAGACTGTAAGGTTTCGCGACCTCGTTCGTACTGTTGATGACAGTATGATTTCGTGGTCGTTAGAGGCACATGGGCATGCCCGGTGTCTCGCCCGTTGGTTTGTGGCCGCTCTGCTTGTTGACACGGCGACAGCAGAGTCACGATTGCAATCAAACCGACATCCCAACGGCCTGGCCGCGCCGCCTGATCACCGCGAAGACATTCTGTCCCCGGACCGGCCGGTCCAACTTTTTCTGAGACGACGCATTTCAGACAGACGTTCAAACCACTCGACACCCCATCAGAGCCGCGACTGTCAGGGAGTCGGCCAGGGTCGCACGTGGAATTGCTGCAGGAGTCTGCGTCTGACCGACCCCAAGTCGACGGCTTGGGACTCGTCCGTCGATTGGGTTAAACTCGTGGTCCCCGATTTACACCCCTGCGTGAGGACCATGATGCGAACACAACTCGTTACTGTGGCGGTCTGGCTGACGACCGTCATCTCCGGGACCCATTGGCTTATGGGTGCAGACGGCTTTCACTCGGTTTCCTGTGAGGGGACCTATGCCGGGCATCTCCAAGGGGTCTGTACCGACAACGACTCAGCCATCTATTGGAGCTTCACGACGCAACTGGTGAAGACTGATCGTGACGGTCACATTCTCAAGCAGATCCCCGTCGGCAGTCATCATGGTGACGCGTGCTATTACAACGGTCGGGTCTACGTCGCGGTCAACTTCGGGAAGTTCAATGACCCCCAGGGCAATGCTGACTCGTGGGTGTATGTCTACAACGCTGACGACCTGTCGCTCATCGCCAAGCACGAGACGCAACAGGTCGTGCACGGAGCGGGAGGCATCGCGTATCACGCTGGCAAATTCCTTGTCGTCGGCGGCCTGCCGGATGGCGTGCAGGAGAACTACCTGTACGAGTTCGATCCCGAGTTCAACTTTGTCAAGAAGCACAACCTCAAAAGCGGTTGGACGCAGTTAGGGATTCAGACGGCCACGTTTGCTGACGGCCAGTGGTGGTTCGGATGTTACGGCACCCCGAAGATTCTCCTGGTGACCGATGAGAGCTTCGAGCACGTCCAACGCTACGAATTCGATTGCTCACTCGGCATCGTGCCGATCGATGAGGGACGATTCCTCATTGCCAGCGGAACGCGGACGAAAGAGGGACACACGGGCCGCCTGGAGATTGCCGTTCCTGATGAGAAACACGGACTCGTCGTCCAGCAGGACCCCAAAATCTCGTTCGATCAGCAGGACGACCGGGTGCTGATCCGTCTCGGCGATGTGCAGATCGCTGAGTATGTCTTTCGTGATGAGAACACTCTGCGTCCCTACTTTCGTCACCTCTGCACACCTTCTGGCGTCCAGGTAACACGCACGCATCCTCCTGAGGAGGGATCGGAACTCAGCGATCATGCCACGATGCACCCCGGTCTGTGGATGGCCTTCGGCGACATCAGCGGTCACGACTTCTGGCGAAACAAGGCCCGCGTGCGAAACGACGGCATTGTCGACGAACTGACATCGAGCGACGGTCGCGGCTCGTTCACCGTGAACAATGCCTACGAAGCCGACGGCGAAACCGTGTGCCGGGAGAAATGCCATATCGAAATCGAGCAGGTCGAACACGGTTGGCTGCTGCGTTGGACATCAACATTTACGTCGGATCACGAGTTCGCCTTCGGTGACCAGGAAGAGATGGGCCTCGGCGTCCGCGTGGCGACTCCGCTGGCGGTCAAGAAGGGGGGCCGAATCATCAACAGTGATGGCTTGGTGGACGAAGAGCAGGTGTGGGGCAAGCAGGCTGACTGGTGCACTTACGGCGGCGAGATCGATGGCCACAACGTCAACCTCACGCTCATGCCTCACCCGGACAACTTCCGCCGCAGCTGGTTTCATGCCCGCGACTACGGACTGCTCCTCGCCAACCCCTTCGGCCGCAAAGCGTTCACCAAAGGCGAACCAAGCCGCGTGATCGTCAAGCCGGGCGAGTCACTCACATTGAGATTTGGAGTGCTGGTTTCCGAAGCTCAGCAGTCTCCTGATGTATCGAGTATTTACCGAGAGTATGTTGGTGAGTGAATCCTCTGGTGAGACGGCATGGAACCAGCGTTTTGATGCTGTGCAGAGGTCTCGACTGAACAATGTCCTATTTTGATTGATTCTCATATGAAACTATTGATTGTTTCCTGCCTGCTGACTCGTGCTGTCATCGTAACGTCTCCCCAGCCGACGGCTTTGGAGCAACAGGCGGTCAGGCTATTGCAGGATGAAGTTGAAGCTCGCACCACAATTCGCTGGAAGTCCTCATCGCAAAGGCCCGCAGAGAACGTGCCTGTGATTGTCATTGGCACAGCCGAATCTTTACGGAAGGACAAAATCCTGCCTGCCGAGTTTCAGAACGATCAGAACTCCGCCGGTGCTCCGGAGGGGTATCGCATTCAGGTGGTGAACAAGAACAGAAAGACGCCCACGATCTATGTCATCGGCAATGACGGACGAGGCACGCTTTATGGCGTCGGTCGGCTGCTGAGAGAGTTGCGAATGTCCGCGGGTGCGATCGAGCTGCCGTCCAATTTCAGTTTGCAGTCGGCACCCGTCGTCCCTCTGCGTGGACATCAACTTGGATATCGACCCAAGACCAACTCGTACGATGGCTGGGACGTCGCCCAGTGGGAGCAGTACATCCGTGATCTTGTGGTGTTCGGCGCGAACGCAGTCGAACTGATCCCGCCACGATCGGATGACGACGACGACAGTCCGCACTTTCCGCTCCCCCCGATGGAAATGATGATCGAGATGTCGCGGTTGCTCGATCAGTATGACGTCGATGTCTGGATCTGGTATCCGGCGATGGATGAGGACTACGGTGACCCGAAGACGGTCGAGTTTGCACTCAAGGAATGGGGAGAGGTGTTTGAGAAATTGCCCCGTGTCGATGCGGTGTTCGTCCCCGGCGGCGACCCCGGACATACGCATCCGCGCCATCTCATGGACCTGTTGGAGAAACAGGCGGCCAACCTCAAGAAGTATCATCCGGAGGCTGAGATGTGGATGTCGCCGCAGAGTTTCACGCCCGAGTGGATGGATGTGTTCTACGGCATCGTCAATGACGAGCAGCCGGAGTGGCTGGCCGGCATCGTGTATGGACCGCAACTCCGGGTGACGCTGCCCGAGTTTCGGTCACGGATTCCCAAGCAGTATCCGATCCGCCGATATCCTGACATCACACACAATCGGCAGGCGCAATACCCGGTGCCCAACTGGGACCTCGCGTATGCCGTCACGGAGGGACGTGAAACCGTCAACCCGCGACCGCGAGGTCAAGCGCACATCTTTCGCTTGCTCGATGAATACTCGGACGGCTTCCTCACGTATTCCGAAGGCTGCAAGGATGACGTGAACAAGGTGATCTGGAGCGGTCTCGGCTGGGACCCGGAAACGCCAGTGATCGACATCCTGCGGCAGTACAGCCGTTACTTCATCGGCGATGAGTACACTGACGACTTTGCACAAGCCCTCCTGGCCCTCGAAGCGAACTGGGAAGGTCCGCTGCTGGTCAACGATCGAGTGGACACGACGCTCGAACAAGTACAGGACATGGAACGCAGGGCATCACCGGAGTTGCTCAAGAACTGGCGATTTCAAATGGTGCTCTACCGGGCCTACTACGATGCCTACGTCCGCAGCCGTTTGCTCTACGAAACCGATCTCGAAGAGCGGGCGATGGACGTGCTCCGTACTGCAACCGATGGCAGTTCTCTCGCCGCTGTGGATCAGGCATCCGAGATGCTCGAACGGGCCGTCACAAGTCCTCCGTCACCCCAGTGGCGTGCTCACATTGTCGAGCTGGCTGATGCCCTGTTTGAAAGCATCAAGATGCAGCTCAGTGTCGAACGGCATCAGGCGATCGCTGTCGGAAGAGGAGCCAGTCTCGATACGATCGACATGCCGCTGAACAATCGCCTCTGGCTGACCGACCGCTTTGCAGAGATTCGCAAGCTGGAGGATGAGTCATCACGGCTCAATGCGATCGAGACGATCGTCAACTGGAAGAACCCCGGACCGGGCGGCTTCTACGACGACCTCGGAAATCTCGGTCCGCAGCCGCGACTGATCAAAGGGACCGGATGGGAATCGGACCCGGCTTTTTTTGAGACAACCCTGATGGGCTCCAGCGTGCGTGCCTGGCTCAACTATGAACAATATCCCATCACGTGGTGGCGTCATGCGGAGACACTCCACGACAGGCCTCTACAAATGCAGTACGTCGATCTCGATCCGACCGCGACCTATCGGTTGCGGGTGAGTTACGCTGGGGACATGCCCACCACGAAGATTCGACTCGTGGCTGACGACATCGAGATTCATCCCGAGATTGAAAAAGGCGAAGTGATTGAACTGCGGGAGTTCGACATCCCACAGGAGGCAGCCAGCGACGGACATCTCACGCTCAGCTGGTACCGCGAGCGGGGACTCGGCGGAAACGGTCGCGGCGCTCAGGTGGCAGAGGTCTGGCTGATGAAAAAACCGTGATGCGGTGTCTGGTCTGCCACACGGTTCGGCAGCATGCTATAATTCAGGGCCAACCGGTGAGGGAGGCATGACGAACCACTCGTCAAAGGTTGCCCATCCTCGCCCACTACCCACCGAGCAAGACTGTCCAGCAGGATGTTCCTGATGTTGCGATTCAATGGCTCCTCCCACCGATATTGCGACGGTCTCTCTCGACGATCGTTTCTGCAGGTCGGATCTCTGGCCGTCGGCGGTCTGTCTCTGCCTCAGTTGTTGAAGGCTGAACAGACTTCCGGGTCATCGCATAAATCGGTGATCATGGTCTATCTGTCCGGAGGCATCTCGCATCAGGACACGTTTGACCTCAAGCCGGATGCTCCCAATGAAGTCCGCGGCGAATTCTCGCCCATCGCATCTGCGGTTCCGGGCATCGACATCTCGGAGAAGCTGCCGAAGATCGCTCAGGTGACAGACCGATGCAGCATCATTCGGTCGGTCGTTGGCCAGCGCGACGAGCACACGAGCTTCCAGAACCTCACCGGCTACCCGCAGAGTGTGGCCCTGCAGGACCATCGACCGAACTTCGGTTCCGTCGTTTCCAAAGTGCAGGGGCCGACCGATCCAGTCATCCCGCCATTCGTCGACCTGTTTCCGACGATGCAGCACCGTCCTTACAACAGCACGGGAGCCGGCTATCTGGGGAGTGCCTATCACCAGGTGCGAGCCGATGGCGAAGGCCTCGCGAACATGAGCCTGCGATTTATCGAACGGCCGCAATTCAACTCCCGGCAACAGCTTCTCGGACAGATCGACTCTTTCCGTCGCACGGTCGATGAGGCTGACTGTGTGGGCGATATGGACGAGAATTATCGCCGTGCATTCGAGGTGTTGACGTCCTCCAAACTCGTCGATGCGATGAACGTCGAAAAGGCTGACCCGAAGTTGCGGGAACGATACGGCAAGGGAGCCTCGAATCATCTGGGAGATGGTGCTCCTCTCTGGAATGACCAGTTGCTCATTGCCCGTCGGTTGGTCGAAGCAGGCGTCCGCGTCGTCACTGTAGCCTACGGCTTCTGGGACACGCACGGGAATAACTTCAATCAACTCAAAACGCATCTGCCGACGTTCGACACGGGCATCTCCGCACTGGTTGAGGACATTTATGCCCGGGGCCTCGACAAGGACGTCACGGTCGTCGTCTGGGGTGAGTTCGGGCGAACGCCGAAGATCAACGACAAAGCCGGACGTGACCACTGGGCACCGGTTCAAGCCGCTCTGCTCGCCGGTGGAGGGATGAAAGTCGGACAGGTAATCGGCTCGACCGACAAGACGGCTGCGTATGCAGAGGATCGCCCTGTCGACTATCGCGATGTCCTCGCGACCGTGTATCACAATCTGGGAATCGATATCCACCAGTTCATTCGCGACATCAACGACCGACCGGTCCCCATCATTCAGGAAGGGGCGCGGCCGATCCCGGAACTGATCGGGTAGCGGGACGACTGCTGATCGGAAACCTGCGACACGAGAGATTCAAGATGTCTTTACTTCAGGTGCGGAGGTTTTCAGTGGTCGCAATCCGACGAGGTCTTATTATTGTTGCAGTCCTGTTGGCAGGACGCTGCTCGTTCGTCTCTGCTGAGGAAGGCTTTCGAGTTGGCTATGCGGAGCAGGATGTCACACCGCCTCCCGGCTTGCCGATGTGGGGATACGGTGCAAGGCACGCTCTGACAGCTCAAGGGGCCATGCAACCGTTGATGGCTCGTGCCGTCGTGATCCAGGCGGGTGAGGACAAGCTGGCGATCGTCGGGACTGATCTGGGTCGCGGTCCGACTTCGCCGATGATGGAGCAGATTCGTGAAACACTCGCTGAGCAGGCGGGAATTAAGCATGTGCTGATCTCTGGCAGCCACTCGCATCATGGTCCGGTGATTGAACTGACCGACCGGGTCGGGTTCGGGAAGGGAACTTTCGACAAGGCGGTCACGTATGCTCACGATCTGCCCAACCTGCTGATCAAGGTCATCCTCGCTGCGGATGAGGCAGCTGTGCCGGCAAAGCTGGGCATCTCTGACCGGACTGATCTCACGCTGAATCGTAACCGCCACTCGAAGCGGGAGCCAAAGGCCCGTGATCCAATGCTGGCCGTGATGCGATTCGATGACGAACAGGGTCACCCGATCGCGGTGATCGCCAACTTCGCAGCCCATCCCACGATGGAAGACGGCAAGGACCTGCGATACTCGCCCGATTATCCTGGTTACCTGTGTGCAAAAGTGAAGGATCATCTCGATGCCGGGTGCGTCTTCATGCAGGGGGCCGCAGGTGACATGAGCGTCAGCCCGCCTGAAGGACATCGCAGCCCGCAGCAGTTCGGCGAACTCCTCGCAGACCACGTGCTCGAACTGACAGCCGGCACGGAGACCACCGTTCCGGAGAAGCCATCGATTGCCGGGAAAGTGGATTCGTTCGTCTTTCGATCCCGAATCAACTTTGACGATCCGTTGGTCATGCTGGCTTTCTCAGCGGCCTTTTTCCCGGAATTGGCAATGAACGCTATCGAGGAGTTCAAACAGGGCCTTCGAGCTGAGCTGAACACTGTCGTGCTGAACGGCAACGTGGCCCTCGTAGGCGCCTCGGGTGAGTTCTTCTGCAACCACGCCAATCGTCTGAAGGAACGATCTTACGTCGACCACACGTTGTTCTTCGGCTACTGCAATGGCCACAGCATGTACTTCCCGACGATCGAAGCCGTTTCTGAAGGAGGCTATGGTGCTGACGCTCCGGTCTCGCCGGTCGAGATCGGAGCGGGCGAACAGATGATTAACACAGCTCTGATGAATCTCTACACACTGCTTGGGAAGATGGAACCATCAGCGACCTTCGGACCTAAGGCAGCCGAAGCGGGAGCCACTCCATGAAACGACTTGGCTCACTCGTGGTGATGTTGCTGATGGCTGTGGACATGACGGCGGCTGCGGACGATGTCGAACCGCTGACGACGCTGGATAATCCAGCCATCGCTTACACGACGGCAGAAGCGGGTTACGCGGTGCTCAATCAAGGGCCGGTGACGGCGGTCATCGTCGACAACCGGGCCGTTGATAACGAAGTGTTACCGGACCATCGGGCCGGATACAGCGGGGTCGCTTCGCTCACACATGCCGAGCAACCGCAGAATCTGTTTGTCCCCACCTATGCCGGGTTGAATTTCGAGCACATTCATGACGGCACAAACGAGCCTCGCGACATCCTGTTTGAGCCGCGAAGGGCTCCGATGGAACTGCGAGTCATCAACGACCGGACCGTGGAACTGTATCAGCCGCCAACTCCTCACTGGAAGTTGGAGAGTGCTCTGCGATATGAGTTGCTCGACGACGGAACAAGCGAGCTGACCTTCGAATGCATCCCTCGTGAGCGTACGTTTGCTCATGACTACATCGGCCTGTTCTGGGCCAGTTACATCCATCAACCGGACTCGCTCGACATCCATTTTCGGGGACATGACGACGGCAAGCAGCAGCCTGCGCGATGGATCCGAGGCGTCACGCCTGCACACGGCGTGTTCTCAACGCACTTGTCCCCCGATGATGGTCGTCAGTTCGTTCACGATGACGACTTTGACCTGACGCTGGTGTTCAATCGGTCGAAGTCCCGATATGACGTGCCGTGGTATTTCGGAGTGAGTCACGGGATGGCATTCGTTCAGATGTTCCGTCCGCAGGATCAGGTGCGGCTGTCGCAGTCACCTTCAGGCGGAGGCGAGGGCAACCCGGCGTGGGACTTTCAATTTCTTATTCCGGACTACGAAGTCGGCCAGCGATATCAGCTCGTCATGCGGGCCATGTACGTTCTCTATGAGTCAGCTGAGCAGGTCGAGCGAGTCTCCCGACCGCACCGAACAGCCTTGGGGCAGAATGTTCCCTGAACTGGTTTCCAATCTCTTCGTAGCTGGATTCGCCAGAATTCAGACGTGTGAACGTCTTCTATTCTCTGAACTCTGGCGAGTTCATCTATGTCCAAAAAGGGTGTTGAATGAGTGAGTCTCCCAGCAATGGCAACCTTGGTCGACGTGACGTGCTCAAAGGGGCGGTCGCATCGTCACTGGGGCTGACGATGGCGGCAACGACCGCCTCTGCTCAACAAGTCCAGCAGGCTTCGTCACTCATTCAACGCGAGAACGAACGGCCAGGAACGACGGACTGGCAGCTGACGCGGGTCCGCATCAATCAGGGAAAGTTCCGCACGTCGCTTATTGAGGGCTACTGCTCACATCAGTCGATTGCAGCCGGGCAGACATTGAGCATCCATGTCAGCACTGAGCCGGCGCGTCAGTTCACGATCGATGTCTATCGCATGGGCTACTACGGAGGCACCGGCGCGAGGCATGTCAAACAGATTGGGCCGCTCACCGGTGTCACGCAACCGGTCCCTGAGATGACTGCGCTCCCTGAAAGGCTCCGCGAGTGTCGCTGGGAGCCGTCGGTCGAGTTCACGATTCCCGATGACTGGCTGAGCGGGGTCTACCTCGGCAAGTTGACGACGATCCCGGAGTCGAAGTCGGAGCCGTACTGGCAGAGTTACGTGATCTTCATCGTGCGTGATGATCGGCCGGCAGACGTGTTGTTCCAGTGCAGCGACAACACGTGGCAGGCATATAATCAATGGCCCGACAAAGAATCTCTCTACACTCACCCCGCAGGAGCGCATGCCCCCGGTGTGGCCGTCAGCTTTGACCGTCCGTATGGGATGTACACGCAGATTTTCGAGCCGGCCCTGTCAATCGGTTCGGGCGAGTTTCTGCTGTGGGAGTTCCCCCTCTGCCACTGGCTCGAACAGCACGGGTACGACGTCACCTACAGCTGCAACGTCGACACGGTGAATGCGGACTTCCTGACGAGATGCCGTTCGTTCATCAGTGTGGGACACGACGAGTACTGGGACGTACGGCAGTATCACGCTGCGGAGTCGGCCATTGACGCGGGCGTCAACTTTCTGTGGCTCAGCGGCAACTCCGTGTTCGTAGTCTCGCCATTCTCAGACAGTTACGACGGTCGACCCAATCGCATCATCACGCGCATCGGCTCGTACGGTGAAATGCGGCGTGACGAGCTGGAAACCTACCCCACCATTTTTCCGGGCCTCGAAGGCAAGGCTCCTGATGAACGGAACATCATCGGTGCCCGAAGCGTCGTTCCGTTCAACGGCGGCGGCGACTGGACCTGCACCAACCCCGATCACTGGGTCTTCTCAGGCACCGGCATGAAGCACGGCGAAAGCATCCCCGGCCTCGTCGGCTGGGAGCACCACGGCGAACCGGACCCTAACCGGGCAGGACTCGAAGTGCTCGCAGAAGGCTCCGTCTGGGCCGGCGGCGACAACGAAGGCCACTACGCAGCAACCATCTTCCCTGGCCCGAAAGGCAACTTCGTATTCAACGCCGCCACCATCTTCTGGTCACAGGGCCTCTCATCACCCCCCGGCCAAATCCTCCCCTGGTCCCACTGGAGCCGCCCCCACGGCCCCGACAGCCGCGTGCAGCAGATCACGAGCAACCTGCTGGCACGTGTCGTGCAAAGCAAGTGACCCCTTGTACCCAAACTCCAGTTTGGGAACACAAGACCCGAAGCCCTGCTTCGCGATCGTTCGTACGACTTGGACTCCACCAATGTGCTCACGAGAAACAAGGTTTCTCGGCCTCGCGTGTTCAAGTGGGAGTTGGGGAACTTGGGAGACATTCTGCGTGATATCGCCAACTCATTCACGCCTTACCTTCTGAAGAATGCGACGACCGCACCAAGCATTCGGGAGGAGTCCGAGATGACTGATCGTGAATCCGCAAATGTCGAATCACTGAATGAGAGCGGCAAAGTCATCTCGCTCGTCCAGATCGTGTTTGCACACTTGGTCATGTTCGCCTTAGTGACTGTAGTCGGCGGCTTTGCCACGCGCTCGTATATTGAACTCGAACAGCTGGACGTCGCTCCGATCTGGTCGGTTTTGCAGATCCTTAGTTTGGCCTCATTTCCGGTCTCTGGATTGTTGATATGGAACGGCTACCGACAGTTTTCCAGATGGACTCGTTTTCCGCTCACGATTGCAACCTGCATGATAGTCTGGCAGGTCGGTTTCATGGCATACACTGTTGTGATTCTCACGGTTCATCTTGAACTCGGCGGAACGCTTTAGAACCAATCAATGTGCGGCTCCCGTTAAGCTTCAATTTTGCAAGCGATCATTCCAGTAACCGGGCTTCCGCCGTCCATGAGCGATGGCGACGACCTCAGTCTCTTTGTCGAGTTCGCGGTACAGCACGGTGTACGGATACTTCTTGAGGACGACCACACGGAGAGGGTCGTCGTAGACTGGGTGACTGCCCGGCCGCTGCTCGATTTGATTCAGAGCATCATTCAGCGATTCCAGAAAGCCAATGGCAGCGGCTTCGCTTCGCTCCTCGTACCATTCTCGGGCCTCCCTCGCTTCCGCAATGGCCTCCGGACGCAGGCGAAGCGGCTTAGGCATGACGACCCGCGATTTGCGGCCACGCTTCTACGAGAGGGATTCCGGGCTCCCCGGCATCTGTTTCTGCCATGCGTCGGCGACATTCAGCAACCCAGGCTGTCTTCACGTCCTCCGGGGTCGACCCGTCGCCGGATTGATGCAGACTTTCGACGAGTCGGTCCACGAGCTTCCCACGTTCTTCGTCGGGAAGTTGCAGAGCCTGAGCGGCCAATTCATCAGAAAGTGCAGACATTTTCTTCCTCGCGATGAGATGCACTCACGCTATCACGTCGAAGGTGGTTGTGTCAAAACTGCGTGCGAAAACTCAGGTTTCCCTTGTTCCCAAACTCCAGTTTGGGAACACAAGACCCCGAAGCTCTGCATCGCGAATGCTCGACCGGCTTCGACCAAACAATTCACACGAGAAACAGAGTTTCTCGGCAGTGCGTTCCCAAGCTGGAGCTTGGGAACGAGGGGTATTCCTTACCTTCCTTTGCTTCTGTTCGATTTGTCAGACCTTCAGGTCAACATCGGTGCTCGTGAGCACATCTGCGTGTCGCTCCCGGATCGGAGTAACCACGTCGGCGATGAACGCGTCGACCTGTTCCGGGGCGCGGCCGATGTAGCGTGATGGGTTGAGGGTGTCGGAGAGGTCGATGCTGGTGAAGGCGTTGTCCGTTTTGAGGCGGTCGATCAGGTCGTTGAGGCGGCCGTGTTGTTTGACCTCGGCTGCCGCTTGGACGCTGTGTTGGCGGATGACCTCGTGCAGTTCCTGACGGTCGCCGCCTGCCTGGACGGCTGCCATCAGAATTTCCTCCGTCGCCATGAAGGGGAGTTCCTCCATCAGGTTCTTCTCGATCACTTTCGGATTGACGACCAGTCCCGTTGTCACGTTGGAATAGATCAACAGACAGGCGTCGATGGCCAGGAACGACTGCGGCAGTGACAGCCGGCGGTTGGCTGAGTCATCGAGTGTGCGTTCCATCCACTGGGTCGCCATCGTGTGATCGGCGTTGGCGGTGAGTGACATCGCGAACCGGGCGAGTGAGCACATGCGTTCGGCTCGCATCGGATTGCGTTTGTAGGCCATTGCAGAGGAGCCGATCTGTTTGGCACCGTATGGTTCCTCGATCTCCTTGCGGTTCTGAAGCAAACGCAGATCGCTCCCTGCCTTGTGACAGGACTGGCCGATGCCGGAGAGTGCTGCCATGACCTGCGAATCGATCTTGCGAGAATAGGTTTGCCCAGTGACAGGATAGCTGGCGGCGAACCCCATCTTTTCGGTGACGAGCCGATCAAGTTGCTCGACCTTGGCGTGGTCGCCATCAAAGAGCGTGAGGAAGGATGCCTGCGTCCCGGTCGTCCCTTTGACACCTCGGAACTTGAGAGTGGCGAGTCGGTGTTCGATCTCTTCCAGATCGAGCACAAGATCGTGACACCAGAGCGTGGCCCGCTTGCCGACCGTGGTGGGCTGCGCCGGTTGCAGGTGAGTGAAACCGAGACATGGGAGATCTCGGTACTCCGCTGCGAAGATCGCAAGTCGGTCGATCACTCGGACGAGCCTGTCACGAACAAGTTCGAGGCTGCTGTGAATCTGGAGGAGTTCCGAGTTGTCCGTGACGTAACAGCTGGTCGCCCCCAGGTGAATGATCCCGCCAGCTGAGGGACAGAGATCGCGATAAGCATGCACGTGAGCCATCACGTCGTGCCGCAGTTCGCGCTCATATTTGGCAGCCGCGTCGAAGTCGATGTCGTCGGTGTGTGAACGAAGCTCGTTGATCTGTGCATCGCTGATCGCGAGACCAAGTTCCCGTTCGGACTCAGCGAGGGCGACCCAGAGTTTCCGCCACGTGGAGTGCTTGGTCTGAGCCGACCAGATGCGGCTCATCTCTTCGGAGGCATAACGGGTGATCAACGGGTTTTCATAGGTGTCGTGGCTCACGCGGTTCGTCCTTCCGGCTTCTTTGCCGGTCATTCATCATGTCAGCTGAAACAGGGGCGAATCCTCGCCGGGGGTTTCCCCTTGTGCATCGCTCGGTTATCATCACTTTCCTGTCGGTTTCTCAGATTGTAGTCATTCCGGGAAGCCACAGGCATGGTTCCAGCGACGAAACAGGATGCTAAATGACAACCCCTTTGCAATCACTGATCAGCACCGGCACGAAACTCTGGTTGGACAGTGTTGACCCCGACGCGGTCGTGGCCAACCGAGCTTTGGGCGCGACCGGTGCAACCTCCAATCCAGTGATCATCTCGGACCTCATCAAGACAGGGCGTTTCGATGAGGGCCTGACCAAGCTGATGAGCGAGGGCCTCAGCGACGAAGAGGTCGCTTGGCAGATTACGGACGAGTTGGTCTCTCGTGCAGAGGCGGTGTTTGCTCCGGTGTTTGAGTCGAAGAGTGGAGATGACGGTTACGTCAGTTTTGAGTTGGACCCGCTGATTGATGACCTTGGCGCGACGACGAGCGAAGCCGAGCGGTCCGCGAAGTACATTGAGTTGGGCAAGGCCTGGGCGGAGGGGCACCCCAATCGGATGATCAAGGTCCCGGCGACGCCTGCGGGCATTGGCGCCTTGGAAGAACTGGTCGCCAGTGGTGTCACGATTAATTCGACGTTGATCTTCAGTGACCGTCAATATCGTGAGGCACGTGATGCCGTCTGGCGCGGAGCCCAGCGACGTGACTCTCTCAACAAGTTCAAATCGGTCTACAGTATCTTTGTGAGTCGGATTGATGTGTACACCGAACAGCAGGTGCCGGATCTCTCCGATGATGCACAAGGCGAGGTCGGCATTGTGAATGCCAAGCGGATCTGGCAGGAAAACTCAAAGTTCTGGGCAGGCAAGAACACGCCTCTTGCCCAGGAGATGATCTTCGCGAGCACGGGGACGAAGAAACCGGAGGACCCCAAGGACAAGTACGTCGCCGCATTAGCTGGTTCCGACATTCAGACCAACCCCCCCGGAACGAACGCGGCCATTCAGGAGATGGAAGGCAAATCGTTCTCCCGGCAGGTTGATGAACTCCCCGCTGCGAAGGTCCTCAATGAGATTGATGCGAAGGTGGACTTCGCACGGATGGAAGAGGTGCTCATGCGGGAGGGGCTCCAGAAGTTCTCCGATCCGCAGCGGGCACTGTTAAAGCTGATTCAGGAGAAGCGGTCCGCATTGGTGGACGCTGGTTGATGGAAACCATGATCGCATCGTCTGAGGTTCACGAGATGACGATTCGGGTCCGTTACAGCGAGACCGACGCGATGGGGGTCGTGCACCACGCAGAATACGCCAAATATTTCGAGATGGGGCGGACTGAGCTGTTTCGCTCACGCGGCGGGAATTACCGTGAGTTTGAATCACGCGGGCTGTTTTTCGTCGTTGTCTCCCTTGAGTGCAAGTACCGGTTGCCTGCAAAATACGACGACCTGTTGACGATCCAGACCAGACAGATCCGAATGACCCCTGCCAAGCTCGAACACGAATACGAGATCCTTCGCGACTCGGAACTGATCGTGACGGGCAAGACCGTGTTGGCTTGTGTGAATCGGGACGGACAAGTTCAACGACTTTCTGATAGCTTACTCTTTGGCAACAGCCGGGGAGATTCCGATGAATCGTAAATGGCTCCCACTTTGGGGTAGGCTGCCTTAAATCAAACCACGAACTTCAACTGGGCTTTGCGGCGAATTTCGTATGTCGACTGAAAACAGTGTCACTCCTCCCGTCGAATCCGCTTCCACGGTTCCCGATTCCCCTGTGTCATCACACGATGCGGACAGCCCGCAGCCAGAGACTCCGGTCGTCGAGGCGGTCGAGGAGCAACAGCCTGCAGACGCGACTTCACCGTCGGAACCTGCCTCCACTGCATCTGCATCGGGAGAAGCACAACAGGATTCCGGGTCGGCTGCTTCTCCTGAGGAGCCTCGTCGCCGCGTGCAACTCAATCCGACACTCGACCCCAACATCGCCAGGCCCGTGCCGTCAATTGCTCCTCAGGCACCTGCACCAATGGAGACCGGTGTTGTCGCAGAGGCGGCTGCCTCTGCCGCAAGCAGCTCCGAGCAGCCGCACGAAGTGACCGAGCAGCCCGCAGATGTTCAGGCTGTGGAGGAATCAAGCCCTGTTGAGGATGTGACCGGTGACAAATCAACCAGCGAGTCGGCAGCTCCGTTGCGGCCGGTCGAACCGGTGGCACTCCCACCAAAGAATGAACAGCTCGATGCAGACATCGAGGCCCAGCTCGAAGCGGCCATGTCCAGCAGCGAAGAGGAGACTCCGGTGATCCCGGATGTCGAACAGGGAGCAGCTTCACTCGCGGTGACCGACGAGAATATCAAGCAAGGAACACGGCTGACCGGCACCGTTCAGTCGATTCACGGCGATGACATGCTCATCGATTTCGGCTTGCGATATTCAGGGGTTCTCTCACGCCGACAATTCGGTCTGCGAAAACAGCCCATGCAGGGCGAACCGATTGAAGTCATCGTGAATCGCATCGATGAGAGTGAAGGCCTGATGCATGTCAATCTCCCGACAGCCGGTGCAAAGGTGCGCGGTGGCTGGGAGGAAATCAGCGTGGATCAGGTGGTCGAGTGCGTCGTCAATCAGACCAACAAGGGAGGACTCGAGGTCAGTGTCGGCAGCTTGCGGGGGTTCATGCCCGCCAGCCAGGTGGAACTCGGCTATGTGTCAGACCTCAACGTCTACGTAGGTCAAAAGTTTCAGGCACACGTAACGGAGGTCAATCCTAAGCGGCGCAAGCTCGTGCTGAGTCGCCGCAAACTGCTTGAGGAATCCCGTGAACAGACTGAGAAGGACGTCTTCGGAAAGATAGCTCCGGGGCAAACCTATGAAGGCAGAGTCAAGACTCTGAAGGATTACGGCGCATTCATCGACATTGGCGGAGTGGATGGACTGCTGCACGTCGGGCAGATTAGCTGGAGCCGCATCAATCATCCCAGCGAAGTCCTTTCGGAAGGACAGATGATCGAAGTGAAGGTGCTTTCGGTCGATCAGGAGAAGAAAAAGATCGGCCTGGGAATGCGGCAGATGACGCAGAACCCGTGGCGGACCGCCGAGGAAAAATACGCTCCCAACTCCGTCGTCAGCGGCAAGGTCACGCGGATCGAAGGTTTCGGTGCCTTCGTCGAGCTGGAGCCGGGCATCGAAGGACTCGTGCACATCAGCGAGCTGGATCATAAGCGTGTGAAAACCGTTCACGAGGTCCTGCGTGTCGGCCAGGCGGTCGACGTGCAGGTGATTGAGGTCAACCCCTCGAAGAAGCGGATCAGTCTGTCTCTCAAGGCACTCAAGGAAAAGCCCGAGGACGATTCATCGATCGCTGAGGATGTTCCCGTCGTGCAGCACATCTCCCCGGAATCTCTCAAAGGGGGCATCGGCGAACCGACCGGCGGCAAGTTGTTTGGAGACCCGAGCAAGTTCGGCCGATGAGGGGACAACACATCGCCACTTGTTGAACCACCAGTTTCGCCGCACGTTCGATTGGTGTGGCGACTCGGATTTTACGGTCGGACTGTCCTATCGTTTTGAATTGGCCTGAGTCTCGGCATATGAGGATCGGTTTGTAGTAACAAACGACGGCATGAGCACATCGCAGCCAGATAACAGCAGCCCGCCCGTCACGATTCGCATCCTCGTGGTCGATGACGATGAAGCTCATGCGCAGGCAGTCGCAGAGAGCCTCGTAAGCGAGTCCGCAGAATGTGTGATCGCTTCGTCCGGCGAGAAAGGAATCGAACTGATCGAAGGCGAAAACTTCGATGTGATCATAACGGATCTCCGTATGGAGGATTTCGACGGACTGGCCATTCTCCGCAAGGCGAAGGAAGAGTTGCCGGAAGCCGAGGTGATCGTGCTCACCGGACACAGCTCCGTTCATTCTGCGGTTACGGCCATGCAGGGTGGGGCCTATACCTATCTCACGAAGCCGCTCGATATCACCGAACTGCGATCGTCCGTACAGAAAGCGTCCGAGCGTATCCGGCTCATTCGTCGAAACGCCCAACTCTCTCAGCGGCTGGATGAAAAGTTCGGCTTCGAAGGAGTCATCGGCAACAGTCCGGCGATGCACAAGGTCATCAATCAGTTGAAAAGCCTCGCCCCCACTGATGCGACCGTACTCATCCAGGGGGAGAACGGCACCGGTAAGGAACTCGCCGCCAAGGCCCTGCATCAGAACTCTTCGCGAAAGAACAAACCATTTGTTCCGCTGAACATCTCAGCCCTGCCGGAAAGCATTCTTGAGAGCGAATTGTTCGGACATGAACCCGGTGCGTTCACAGGAGCTGCGGGCAAGCGGATCGGGAAGTTCGAATACGCCAATGGAGGAACGCTGTTTCTGGACGAAGTCGGCGAAATGCCGATGGACACTCAGATCAAACTTCTGCGCGTGCTGGAAGATCGCAAGATCACACGCATCGGCTCGAATGACGAAAAGTCGATCAACGTCCGCCTCCTGGCAGCAACAAACGCAGACCTCAAGCAGTTGATGGAAGAAGGCAAGTTCCGAGAGGACCTTTACTACCGGATCGGTGTCGTGTCGATCATCCTACCGCCGCTTCGCGAGCGCCGGGTCGATATCCCCGTTTTGACGGATCATTTCGTCAAGGATTTCAGTCGACAATACGGTAAGGATGTGCAGGGGGTCTCACGAGCGGCCCGTCAGGCACTGATGGCCTACGACTGGCCGGGCAATATTCGCCAGCTGCGGAACACGGTCGAACGCATGCTCGTTCTGGACACAGATGGCCTATTGGACGTGAACGATCTGCCTGATGAGATCGCACCTCTGGCCGGACGCGAACTCGAAGGCGTCGCTTATGCGGCCACCGGTGCGGATACGCTTGTGGGACGTCCTTTGAAGGACGTGGAGGCCTATTATCTCAAGAAGGCCCTCGAACTCTCAGGCGGCAATCGCGAGGAAGCAGCCACGATGCTGGGCATTGGCGAACGCACGCTCTACCGGAAAATCAAAGAATACGATCTGAAAGACTGAGAGCACTGCACACGCGTGCTCGTCCGGCATCCCAGTGCAGGCAGGGATGCAGTTGCCCGTTAAAAAACGATTGCGACGCCGAGACCCCGATGCATGTTCTGAAGGCATTGTTCAGGGGAATGACGAGAATTGGCAGGCTGGGGACATGGAATTCCGCAACGGAAAGTTCCGGATCACACTTCCTCCGTTGTGTTCAGCATCCCTGCTGGTGACAATAAAGCGAACTGAACCATCGCGGCTTCTCGCATTCTTTCGGAGACTGTCGAACGTGCCGATGCAAACACTTCGATCATTCATGCTCGGCATGCTCATCTGCACAAGCGGAGCAGTCAATGCTGACGAAGACGTCGACTTCTCCCGCGATGTGCGTCCGTTGCTCAACAAGCATTGCCTCTCGTGTCACAGCGGCGTGAAGGAGGCAGGCGATCTCTCATTCATCCGTCGTGATCATGTTTTCGGGCCTCGAGAATCGGGCGTGCGCATCGTGGTGCCCGGAGATGTCGACGCGTCCGAGATGATCCGCCGCATTACCACTCCTGACGACGCCGAACGAATGCCACCCATCGATGAGTTTCCGGAAGGACTCACCGACAGGGAGATCGAAACACTTACTCAATGGGTACGCAATGGGGCGGACTGGCAGGATCACTGGTCGTTCGTTCCACCTGGGCGTCAACCTCTGCCAGCAGTCAGCCGAACAGACTGGTGCAGACAGCGCATGGACTATTTCGTTCTGGATGGGCTGGAACAAGAGGGGCTCAACCCTTCATTGGAGGCAGCCGCTGACCGTTGGCTGCGCCGCGTTTCACTCGACCTGATTGGCCTGCCGCCGACACCTTCGGAACGAGAGGCTTTCCTGCAGGATGTTTCGACGCAGGGTGAGACGGCCTATGAGACCGTCGTCGATCGCCTGCTTGACTCGCCGCACTTCGGAGAACGCTGGGCCAGCATGTGGCTCGATCAGGTCCGCTATGCGGACTCGAAAGGTCTTGGACTTGATGGACGACGAACCATCTGGAAATACCGCGACTGGGTGATCGACGCTTTCAATCGGGACCTTCCTTACGACGAGTTCACCTTGAAACAACTGGCCGGTGACCTGCTGCCGGACCCGACGATGGACGACCTCATTGCAACCGCCTGTCACCGGACGACGCAGTCGAACGAAGAAGGGGGAACCGACGACGAAGAGTTTCGAGTGGAAGCGGTCGTTGATCGGGTAAATACAACCTGGCAGGTCTGGCAGGGACTGAGCTTCGGCTGCGCTCAGTGTCACAATCACCCGTACGACCCGCTCAAAAATCGTGAGTACTACCAGTTCATGGCGTACTTCAACAATTCAGCGGACTGCGACGTCAACTCGGATGCCCCCACAGTGATGGCCCCTGTCTCTTCGACTGATGAAGAGCACGCACGTCAGCTGGATCGTCAAATGGAGGAGTCTGCAGAACAGATCCGGTCAGCAGGAGAGAGACTCGTTGAAGATGAGGGGCTCTGGCAACCGCTCATGGGGCTGAGCATCAAATCGACCGATCAGACACAGACGGCCATCGAAGCACGCGAAGAAGGGGGCCAATATTACACCATTGGCGATGTGCAAACGAACACGGGATTTGTCGTCACAGCACCGATCCCCGAGGGGGTCACACAGCTGACGGCCCTGCGCTTCACGGGCTTTCCGCTTGACCCCGTCGCAGCAGTCTCCGAACCCGAATGGGGGTTCGTCCTGTCACACCTCAAAGCAGAGCTGCTGGTGGATGGGACTGAAGCCCCTGTCGAACTCAAATTCGCGCAAGTCGTGGGAGACGAACCCCAACCGTTTCTCGATCCGCAACTCAGCCTCGATCCGGAGAGCACCGACGGCTTTGCAGCCTACTCCCGCATTCACTATCCCCGCGTGGCAGCGTTCGTGCTTGGTGAACCCGTCACAGTCGTCGCTGGAAGCACCTTGCGACTGTCACTGGCGTTCAACCAGTCGTCAGGAGGTTCTCACCCGCTCGTGGCTCGTCGAGGTTCCTTTGCGGTCAGTGGTGCTCACGAATGGATGGACTGGTTGCACGATCCTGCCTTGGAGACAGCACGCATACAACTCATCGAGTTGGAAACACAACGGAAGTCGATCGAGAGTGTAAGTGTCCCCGTCATGCGCGAGCGAATTGCACAACTCACGCGTCCGACTCACATCTTCGAGCGAGGAAACTTTCTGTCGAAGGCCGACAAGGTAAATGCCGCACTTCCATCCGCCCTTGCTAGTGGAGAAGCACAAACGGTCCACGATCGTCTGGCAATGGCACGATGGTTCATCAGTTCTGAGAACCCTTTGACGGCACGAGTCGAGGTCAATCGCGTCTGGACCGAAGTCTTCGGCATGGGGCTGGTCGCGACACAGGAGGACTTCGGCTCATCGGGGGATCTTCCCTCTCATCCTGAATTGTTGGATGATCTCGCGTTTCGTTTTCAAACAGAGATGGGCTGGAGTCACAAGGCGCTGCTACGCGAGTTGACACTCAGTTCCACCTACCGTCAACAGGCGACAGCGTCACCCGAACTGATCGAGCGCGATCCACAGAACCGGCTCCTCGCTCGCGGACCCCGACACCGTCTCTCTGCGGAAGTCGTCCGGGATCAGTCTCTGGAAGTCTCCGGTCTGCTCAGTGAGAAAATGCATGGCCCGCCGGTCCATCCCCCGATCCCGGACGGTGTGTGGATTCCATTTCAGGAATCCGACAAATGGACGACTGCTGAGCCGGGCGATGAGAATCGCTACCGTCGTTCGATTTACATCTATGTGAAGCGCAGCATCCCATTCCCGATGTTTGCATCGTTCGACACACCCTCACGTGAGTTTTGCACGTCGCGTCGGGTCCGGTCGAACACGCCGCTCCAGGCACTCATGACCCTGAATGACACCACCTTCAACGAGGCGGCCCTCGCGTTGGGGCGTCGCATGTTGAGCTCGCATGAGGACCTGTCGCAGCAGTTGGCGTTCGGCCTGAGTGTGACAACGTGTCGAGAACCTTCAGCTGACGAAGTCGTGGAACTGACCGCTTTGTATGATGACGTGTTCTCTCAACAGGCATCTCCGGCCGATGAGTCGTCGCCCGTGTCCCCAGCGGAACAGGCGATGTCGATTGTGGCCAGCGTGCTGCTCAATCTGGATGAAGTTCTGACGAAGTAGTTTCCCTGATGTGAGGTCGTCGATCGATGTCTCGTCTGTCTGTCACCGATGAACTGGCTCTTCAACAATTGGAAGAGCGGACCCGTCGCTACTTTCTCGGCGAGTGTGCGACCGGGTTGGGGGCACTCTGGATGGCTCAAAGCGGCGGTCGTGCCAGGGCGTCGACGTCTGAGACCCACAAGCTGGCACTGAAACCACGAGCCAAGCGGGTGATCTTTCTGCACATGATTGGCGGGCCGAGTCAGCTGGATCTGTTCGACCATAAGCCCGAGTTGGACCGCTTTGATGGTAAGAGATGTCCTGACGAGTTTCTGAAGGCCCAGCGGTTTCCCTTCCTGCGCGGGGTGCCAACATTGATGGGAACTCAGTTCCCCTTCAGGCAACAGGGGCAAAGCGGGGCCTGGGTGACTGATCGATTGCCTTACTTTTCACAGGTCGTTGATGATGTCTGTTTCATTAAATCTGTCTACACCGATCAGTTCAATCATGGACCTGCGCAATTGATGGTGCACTCGGGTCAGCCTCGGATCGGGTCGCCGTCGATCGGCTCTTGGGTGACCTGGGGGCTTGGCAGCGAGAACGAGAACCTGCCGGGATACATCGTGCTACTTTCCGGAGGACGTCAGCCTCGTGTGGGGAAATCTCTGTGGGGGCCTGGGTATCTCCCCTCAGTTTATCAGGGGATTCAATGTCGGTCGCAGGGTGATCCGGTGCTCAACGTCTCGAACCCTTCGGGGGTGACACGTGAGTCGCGGCGAGCGGCACTCGACACACTTCGTCGACTGAATGAGCGGAACTACGAAACGTTCGGCGATCCGGAGACGTTGACCCGGATCGCTCAGTACGAGATGGCGTTCCGCATGCAGGAGACGGTGCCAGAGGCGATGGACTTCTCTTCCGAACCGGCTCACATTCAGGAAATGTATGGGACAGAGCCCGGCAAGACGTCGTTTGCGAACAACTGTCTGTTGGCTCGACGCTTGGTTGAGCGGGGTGTGCGTTACGTGCAACTGTTCGACTGGGGTTGGGACTCTCACGGCTCATCCGAACAACAGGCATTGAACGTCGGGTTTCATGACAAATGCCGTGAAGCGGACAAACCGATGACTGCTCTGCTTCTCGATCTCAAGCAGCGCGGTTTGCTCGACGACACGTTGCTGGTATGGAGCGGAGAGTTCGGCCGGACCCCCATGCGGGAGTCGCGTGAAGGGGAGCGCAAGTTTGTCGGACGGGATCATAATCCGAACGCCTTCACACTCTGGATGGCAGGCGGAGGTGTCAAGTCCGGCATGTCCTATGGCGAGACGGATGAGATGGGCTACACGCCTGCCGTCAACCCGGTCGCGCTCCGTGACTTCCACGCCACACTGCTGCATCTGCTGGGCATCGATCACGCCACGCAGACATTTCCATTCCAGGGTCTCAATCGCAAGCTGACGACCGTGAATCCAGCCCGCGTTATTCACGAAGTGCTGGCCTGACGACCGTTCATTCACCACATCTCTTCGATCAAGACAAGATTCTCATGCATCTGTTTCGCCCCGCATCTGTCTGCCTGCTGATCAGTCTGTTCGCGTCACCCATGTTGTTCGCTGAGGACAAGACGGAGAATTGGATCTCTCTTTTCGACGGCAAGACGCTGGACGGCTGGACGCCCAAGATTCAGGGTTATGAGCTGGGCGACAACTTCGCGGACACCTTTCGAGTCGAAGATGGCGTCATTCGAGTTTCCTACGACGGCTACGATCAGTTCGAGGAACGGTTTGGCCATCTTTTCTACAAGCAACCCTTCTCGCATTACCGGCTGCGTGTCGAGTACCGCTTCACCGGTGAACAAACTCCCGGCGGACCGGGGTGGGCGTTCCGCAACAGCGGCATCATGATCCACGGTCAGGACCCGGCCACGATGACGAAGGATCAGAACTTCCCGGTCTCCATCGAGGTCCAACTTCTGGGCGGCGATGGTGAACACACACGGACCACCTCCAACCTCTGCACGCCCGGCACGAATGTCATCATGGACGGAAAGCTTGTCACGCGACACTGCAACAACTCCTCGTCGAAAACCTATCACGGCGATCAATGGGTCACCGCAGAGGTCGAGGTGCATGGCAACAAGCTGATCAGACACATTCTTGACGGGGAAACGGTCCTGGAGTATGAGCAGCCGCAACTCGATCCGACCGATGAGGATGCTCAGCGGCTGATCAAGAACGACAACCTCTTGCTCAACGGCGGTACGATCTCACTTCAATCAGAGAGCCATCCCGTCGAATTCCGCAAAGTGGAACTGCTGCCGCTCGATGAGTAAGGAGACGAACTTCGGGCCGCGACCATCGATTAAAAACCTTTCTGGACAAGTATCCCTCCGAAAAAGTCGACGTTCGCGCCCATCGGCAGGTGAGGTAGGATAGGCGGATCACTCCAATCCATGGTCGACAGCTCGTCCCGCTGGCGATCCTCAACACGCTGCGATAACGAGACTTATGACATCGCACCTTATCCGAACCGCACTGATCATCGTGTTCGCGGGAAGTGTGGGCGTCTCGACGTGTCTGTCAGCAGGACGTCCCGGCCAGTTGGAGCGCATTCTCGAAAGCTATGAGGAGCGTCACGTTCAGTTCGCGGCAGACATGGAGGAACTGGCACAGACGGTCGACGGTCAGATGCAGCCGGGCGTGTCCGCGACCATTCGGCACATGATTCCCGTGCTTGAGGAACAGACGTTTGACGTCGATGCGCTGCCGGATGAGGTGACTCCCGAACTTGATGCGTCCCTTCCCGAAGACGAACGCCAGTGGCGGTCGCAACTCAAACGGATTCGCACTGAATACGCGCACGATCTCTATCTACTCTCGCGCCAGGCCTTGAATACGGATCATGTGAGTCTCGCCTTTCATCTTGTCCGTGAGGTCGCATTCCATGACTCGGACCATCAACTCGCCCGTCAATTGCTGGGGTACGTCCGTTATCAGGATCGCTGGGTCACTCCCTATGAGAAGGACATGCTCAGCCGTGGGAACGTATGGGATCCCAAGTTTGGCTGGCTGCCGAAGAGCCATGTCGATCGCTACGAGCAGGGAGAACGGTTCTTTCGTGGGCGTTGGATGTCTGCGGATGACGAGGCCTCACTGCGTCATCACTTCGAGAATGGCTGGGAGATTGAAAGCGACCACTTCCTGATCAAGACGAATCAAAGCCTGGAACGGGGGGTCGAGCTCAGTGTGGCGCTCGAACGGTTTCATCGCTTCTTCCAGCGCGAATTTGCTGCGGTCTTCAACTCACCTCAGCAGATGCTGCAGTTGTTTAACAACGGCAAAGCTGGCGCACGTCAAACGACACGGCGGCATCAGATTCACTACTACCAGAGCAAAGAGGAGTTCGTCTTTCGCCTGAGAGACAGACAGGAAAAGGTCGAGTTCTCAAACGGACTGTATCGTCCAGACGACCGCACGGCTTACTTCTTCTATGACCCGGAAGACCTGGAGACGAACACCGAGACCCTGTATCACGAAGTCACACATCAGCTGCTGAGTGAGAGTCAGCGGACTCCTCCTCAAGTGGGGCAGAAGGCGAACTTCTGGCTGATCGAAGGGCTGGCGTGCTACCTCGAATCGTTCGAGGTCGATGATCAGGGCCGGGTGTCCGTCGGGGACCCTCGGCACATCCGGGTTGAACGGGCGTGGCAACGTCGGATCGAAGAGAACATCTATTTCCCGTTGGCTCAGTTTACCGCTCTGGGAATGAATGAGTTCCAACGACCGAACGAACTGGAAGTGCTCAGGCAGTATTACTCGCAAGCAACCGGATTGACTCACTTTTTCCTGCACTACGAAGAGGGAGTTTATCGTGACGCATTGATCCAACACCTGTCACAGATCTACAGCCCCAACCCACGAGTGCGGACTTCGCCCGATTCGATGGCGAAGCTGACGGGTGTGCCATTCGCTGAGTTGGACCAGCAGTATCTGTCCTACATGACTGAGCTGAATGCCGTGTTCGTCCAGTTGGAAGATCGGTCCGATCCCTCTGCCACTTTGTCACGCTGATGCGGGCTGCTAGACTCTCTGCTGGCCATTCGTGCTCTCAGTTTCGCTCGATTCGAGCGATCCTCTATCGATCAGATCCATGCAATGCTCGTTTCCGAGTCGAAGCTTAATTCTCCTCTGCGCATCGCTGTGTCTAATCCAGGCGAGATGGGGACAGGGTGACGATCGAATGACAGGGACTGTCGTGCTTCGGGGCGGCATCCTCGTGGATGGGTCAGGTGCGGCACGACGTCAGGGAGATGTCGCCATCCGAGGCGATCGCATCGTGGCGGTTGGTCGTGTTGAGACAGTTTCGCCCGCGCGGGTGATCGACTGCACTGGTCTGATCGTCACTCCGGGATTCATCGACCTGCACAATCACAGCGACAAGGGGATCCTTGAACCGGAAACGCGTCCCCATCTCAACTCCCTGCTTCAGGGATGTACGACGGTCGTCACGGGAAACTGCGGGGCAGGCCCGATCGATGCAGCGGCGTTCTATGCTGCAATTGACGCGAACGGTGCGGGAACCAATGTGGCTCACCTGTTGCCTCACGGGTCGCTTCGCGAGCAGGTGATTGGAGTCGTCAATCGCGCTGCAACTTCCGACGAAATCCAGCAGATGCGAGAAGCTGCGATCAAGGCGATGCAGGATGGCGCCTGGGGTATGTCGACCGGCCTGATCTATGTCCCCGGCTCGTATGCAGACACGGATGAACTCGTCGCCCTGGCGGAAGTTGTGGGAGCTTCTGGGGGCATCTATGCCAGTCACATGCGGGACGAGGGAACAAATCTTCTCGCTTCGGTCGACGAACTCCTGGAGATCGGCCGACGGGCCGAACTGCCTGTCCATGTGTCACATTTCAAGGCAAGTGGGGAGGAGAGTTGGGGACTCATTCGACGTGCAGCGGAGGTGATTGAACAGGCCCGCAATCAGGGACAAACCGTCACTGCCGATCAATATCCATACACGGCATCGAGCACATCCCTGGCTGCGACCATTCTCAAGCCCTCCGACCGAGCGGGCGGGAATGAGGACCTGATCAAGCGACTCGACGATCCAACATTGGGGCCTCAAATCCGAGAGCGCATCGCCGACGTGCTCAGTCGCAAACAGGATGGTGTCGCGATCCGTATCGCCCGGTACGCTCCCAAACCTGAGTGGATTGGCAAGAATCTCCATGAGATCGCGGAAACTGAAAAGCTGACTCCCACCGACCTTTGCCTGCAAATCCTCAGGGAGGGCGAGGCTCAGATCGTCAACTTCTGTATGTGTGAAGAGGACGTGCGATTCGGAATGCAGCTCCCCTGGGTGGCGACCGCATCGGACGGCCGCACCTCGCTGCCTGGTCCCGACCGTCCGCATCCCCGCTATTACGGCACCTTCGCTCGGAAGATCGGGTACTACTCGCTCCGGGAAAACCTGATCCCGTTGGAGCAGGCCATCCGCAGTGCGACCGGTCTGCCAGCGGACATTATCGGTATGACAGACCGGGGCTATCTGAAGCCGGGGCAGTTTGCTGACGTTGTCGTGTTCGATCCGGAACAGTTCATGGACCGGGCGACGTTCGACGATCCTCACCAATACGCGACCGGCGTTCAATTCGTGTTTGTGAATGGCGCCCTCGCGATCGCGGAGGGGAAGCCAACGGGTGTACTCGCAGGTCGTGCCCTGCGGCATCCTCAACGAAAGGTGGTCGAGTGAGAACCATCGATGGTTCGAGGAAGTTGCTCGTCAGCGTCCGTGATGTCGAAGAGGCCGTTGCTGCACTCGCAGGGGGTGCTGAGATTATCGATGTCAAAGAGCCGACACGTGGTTCGCTCGGACGTGCCAATGAGCAGACGCTCTCTATAATTGCCCAAGCTCTCACGTGTGATCCCTCGAAGACAGTAATGAGCGCTGCCTTGGGTGAAGTCTGTGACTCGTCGCACGCTGACGGATATCGGGTCCCGGACGAGGTCCGCTTCGCCAAGCTCGGGCTCTCGCGGTTAGCGGGGGATAGTCGATGGATCGAACGTTGGGATGAGGTGCGAAAGGCCTATGAACGGGTGAGGGGCAAGACACTCGACTGGGTCGCCGTTATCTATGCGGACGATGTCGCGGCACAGTCGCCATCGGGGGACGAGATCATCGCTTCAGCAGCGGAGACCGGTTGCGTCGGAGTGCTTGTCGACACCTGGTCCAAACGGGAGGGAACTCTTCTGGATCTCGCACCTGTGAGCAAACTCGTCGAATGGACCGAGCGGGTTCACGAAAATGGTATGTTCTTCGCTGTCGCAGGTCGCTTGTCGCAGAACGACCTCTCGCGGCTCTATGATGTGGATACCGACGTGATCGCGGTGCGGTCTGCGGTATGCCAGGGGCAGAACCGGAAAGCGCGGGTGGAGGCTGAACGGGTGGCAGAGCTACTGCGGGAAATCAACCGGATGCCAGCACTCCCGACATCCATGCGACGAGCTTTCGTGGATCACTCTGGACATTGATCCACGAGACGGACAACTCCGCAGCTGCTACCGGGAAATGGTCGTCAACAAGCCCAGCGTTCGCGGCTTCGTCGAGTGCCTTCCCTGATGGCAAGTCGGCAGACTTCAGCAGGATGAGTGACTGTCCGTTGAGGCGATGAGCGACCCAGGCAGCAATGGAATCGCTGGTGACCGACCAGTCATGGGGAAGACTGAGATCCCCCGTCGATTCCTCGGTTCGGAGAAAGCACTCTGACCACAGAATGGGGACCAGCCCCGATGTCCAGGCAGCGTGAATCTCATGACGGTCACTGACCAGAACCGTGTCTGGGAGGAGTTCGTGCAAGAAGGCTTCGTTGAGGGACATCGCCCGCAGTGCCAGCCAATGAGCGGCTTCGTCAGAAATCGCGTGCACGGTCTCCCAGCGTCGGACCACGTCTGCTACCTGACCTCCGCCGACGACAAGCAGTCGCCGTTTGTTCGCAAACCGGGAGAGGATCGACTCGAGGCGACACCGCAGGTCGGGGAGCGTCAACAGGCTCCCCCCGATCTTGAACACGGTCAGCCTGCCATCAGCATTCATGGTGAGGAATGAATGACGAGTGAGCAATCATTCGATGATCTTACTGATGGGGAACTCAACAATGCCCGACGCACCGATGTCCTTCAGCGCGGGGATGATCGAGCGCACGACCGATTCGTCGATGATGGTGCTGACCGCGACCCAGTCCGGGTCGGACAGGGATGAGACGGTCGGGTCTTTCAGTGCGGTGAGCGTTTCGAGAACCAGCGGCAAATCCTGACGACGGACATTCATCATCAGCCCGACCTTGCCTTCAGCCGCGAGGCATGATTGCAGCATCAGGGCAATGTTCTCCAGCTTCGTCCGCTTCCACTGGTCTGCCCAGGAAGTCTTGTTGGCAATCAAACGGGTCGTGCTTTGCAGGACCTCAGCGACGATGCGCAGGTTGTTGGCTCGCAGCGATGAACCCGTTTCGGTGACCTCGACAATCGCATCCGCGAGACGGGGCGGCTTGACCTCGGTTGCCCCCCAAGAGAATTCCACGTCAGCAGTCACACCATGCTCAGCAAGATACGCCTTTGTCAGCCCGACGGCTTCCGTGGCGATCCGTTTGCCTCCGAGATCCTTGACGTTCTTCACCGTAGAATCTTCCGGCACGCAGAGGACCCAGCGGACCGGGCGGCGGCTCACTTTGGAGAACACCAACTCATCGACTTCATGAACGTCAGCACCCGTCTCACAGATCCAGTCGTACCCCGTGATACCTGCATCGAGAATGCCCTGTTCGACATAGCGGGCCATTTCCTGAGCTCGGATCAACAGGCATTCGATTTCGTCATCATCGATGCTGGGATAGTACGAGCGGGATGAGAATTTGATGTTGTACCCGGCCTTCTGAAACAGCTCTGCGGTTGCTTCCTGCAGGCTGCCGGCGGGGATGCCGAGTTTCAGGATGTTGTTGCTCATTGTGTATTTGTCAGACAATTTGTTGGGGATGATCGGCCGTCGATCTGTCACTTCTTGTACACGTCTGCGGGGTTGAAGACCCGCTCGCCGACGGTTTCGACATCGCCGGTTGCCGGGTCAATCCGACGGAAGAAACAGCTACTGTACCCTTCGTGACACGCGGCCCCCCCCACCTGGTTCACCCGGACGAGCAGGGTGTCTGCATCGCAATCGAAGTAGATTGACTTCAGTTCCTGGAAGTTGCCGCTTTCCTCGCCCTTTCGCCACAGCTTCTGGCGGCTGCGGCTGTAATAGCAGACTCGCCCGGTGCGGAGGGTTTCCTCGTAGGCTTCCTGGTTCATGTAGGCCAGCATCAGCACGTCGCCCGTCTGGTCGTCCTGGGCGATTGCAGGCAATAACGCCGCTTTTTCAAAATCCGGACCGCTCATCTCAGCAACCTTTACCCTCGTCTCTCGGATCATTGGATGTTTGTCGTCTGCCTCAAGATAGCAAGAGGCGACGCACCGCTCCAGTAGCTAAGAGACATTCGCAGTCTTGAGAGGCGACAGGGAGATCGCAGGGCGAACGGCGGAATACCAATATAAGCGATCAGGGTTAACCTGAACGGTCAACCCTGATCGCAATCATCGCCCCCGGAAGTTGATTTGGAGACTGTGTTAGAAGTCCCAATGCACGGCCAGACTCCAGTTCTGCATCGACCAGGTCTGGTAATCGATTTCGGGATGAGGCGTATCCGGGAAAGCCTTCCAGCGGATGGAATCTCCGGCCCGGGCGACGTTGCCGACAACAGTCAGAGTATAACCCGCCTGGAATTGTGCCTGCTCCAACAAGTGAAACTTATTGATGATTGGAACGTATTTGAGAACGTTCGCTTCGACGAAGATCGATTGCTCGAACAGAGGAGAAGCATGCGTGTGCGACTCCTGGTTATCAAAGCGAGTATCAATGTCAGGATCGAGGAAGTTTGTGTCCGAGATTAATAGGAAAGCGATCGGGTCGCCGATGTTCTCACCAGAGATGCGGACCTGTTCGTGATTGGCCAGCAATCCAAACGTGGACTGTCCCCAGATCGAAAAGTTCTTGCTCGTTCCGAAGTCATATCGAATCCCGGCTTCGGGGCCAGCCATATGGCTGTCTACGTTCGAGTTCAGGTTGGAGTCGAGAAACAGATCGACGACCAGACCGTCGGCATCGACTGGAATTGTGGCTGAAGCGGGACGGAATGTTGATCCGCTAGCACCTGCACCTCCTCCCTGGTTTCCACCACCTGCACCACCAGCGCCGCCGGTTGTGGCACCGGTAATCGTATAGCTGAGTCCGCTATCGATACCACGGAAGCGAAACCGATCATCAATGTACAAATATCGTGCTCCATAAGTCGGTCGGACCGTGACCCACTTCCTTTTGTAGAGCGGCTCATGATACAGATTGAGGTTGGCACCCAAGGCGCTGGTTTCGGTTGCGATTGAGTAAAATGTGTCGTACTTCTGTGAAGTTCCCGTGAATCCGTAGAGTCCCTCACCATCCACTCGGGGAATGAATCCCTCAGCGAATTCGAGTGGTACGCTCCCGAAGAGGCCAGACACAGGCACAGCACTTGTTCCACCCCCTGCGGTCGCACCACCTGCCCCTCCGCCCGCACCGCCTGTTGTCGCAGTTCCGGAGTTGGCAAGAATCAGGTCCTGAGTGATCGGGATTCCGTTCCAGTCTGTGTATCCAAACGCGATGACATCTTTCCCGTGGCCCCCCCAGAATCCGGTTAACATCATGCCGTAGCCTGTCTCATCCATGAACCCCCATCGACTGCGAATTCCTTGTGCATTGATCGCACCAAAGATCGTCATGTCCCGGTAAGGGAAGAGTCCTGCATCCGTCGCGTAAGTCGCATCGGACGCATCTTCGTTCGGCAGCAGGGCGTAGGGAATGATTCCCGGGCCGACTACTACGCGTTGTAAGCCTCCGAATCCTCCAGTGGCATTTCCAGTTGTCCCAGTGCTGCCTGGTGAGCCAAAGATTGCGTTAAAGCCACCCAATCCGAAATTGCTGATCCGAAAACCGACGAGTGAGTTATCGATTGGACTAACCGGCAGTGGTCGCTCACCAATCGGTGCATTCCCCGGGCCACGGTAGTTCGTGAAGAGGTACTCCAAGTCGAAGAAGTAATCCCGATGCCGGTAGAGAATATCTTTGAACCACAAGCCGTTGCGGTTATAGGTCGTCTGTTTTGTGACGCTGGTCGGGTAGAACGGAGAGATCGCAGGATCCGGCTGGAAACTTTGAGGGGTGTTCGCAGGCCAGAGGGCAGCCGGGTTGTTACTGGGATATGCCGGTTGAAATCCACCTGCACCGGGATAACCACCGTAACCCATCGACTGACCACGAACCTCCGTCATGGAAGGACTCCCGTCATCGAATGACGTGAGAGTCACACGCCCCGTGAGGGCGTCCTCAAAAGAAGCCGGTGTCACTGACTGATCTGGTGATTGTGCTGACGTCTTTCCAGCAGCGAGCAGCAACATCACGCTCGACAAAGCTGCGATCCAGGTTGGAATCCGCATCTGATACGTCCTTGGCTGACATCAGGAGGCAAACGATCCGGCCTGTCAAACCTTGGACGCATCCAGGCGCAGGTAGACAGACCTGCGGGTAGTATCGGTCTGCGGGTTTGGCAAACTGTAACGGTTATTCTGAAGTTGACGGATTTCCGGCCTGTACGGGTGATGGAAACCCTGAGGTCAACTCTCTGCGGGTGGTCGTCGACGCAATCAAGGCTCATGAACAGTTTCGATCGCGGCAGGAAATGCCGGTCGAAGGCAATTCACACGCGCGGCGAGGGCGTCTTGGGGCGGTGCTGCCAGAAGAGCCGGTCGGTCGTCACCAGACCGCGACGAAGGGCACAGTTCAGGCAAACCTGTTCATCGCCGCTGCGGACGAAGATTTCGCCGTCCAGAATGAGGTGAAAGAAGCCTTCACCCGGGTTCTGCACAAAGCAGTATTGGCGGTCGGTTCCCTGTTTGACCGCCGCCGTCCAGTGTTCAGTGTCCGTGAGATACAGCCTGCGATCAACAGGAGTTTGCGACTGCTCGCTCTCAGAATGATCCAGTGATTCTGCAGAATCTGCCATTACATCACAGCCTCGCGCGCGATCTCAACTGCTTCAGTACACAGTCGACGTGCATCGGCATCACCGGGCGCCTCTGCGATGACACGAATGATCGGCTCTGTATTACTTGCACGGACCTGCACCCAACGGTCAGACCAATCGAGACGGAGCCCATCTCCTTCGGTCGGCAGGGCGTCCGAATATCGGGCACGCAATGCATCACAGGCAGCCCCCACTCGCTCGGCCGGGCAGGTGAGCTTGCTCTTGATGATGGTGTATTGCGGCATCGCATCGGCCCATTCCGCGACTGTCCGTCGGTCGGATGCGAGTCCCGCCAGAACGCATGCCATCGAGACAAAGCTGTCTCGCACAAACCCGACCTTCGGCTCGATCACTCCGCCGTTCCCCTCTCCTCCCAGAACCGCGCCGACCTCCTTCATCTTCGCAACAACGTTTGCTTCCCCCACATGACTGCGGTGAAAAGGGCAACCGTGTTTTTCAGCAAGATCCGCCGTCACGCGGCTTGTCGATCCATTCACCACGATCGGCCCCTTGCGGTCCGCAAGCACAAAATCAGCACACAGAGCGAGGGTCAACTCCTCACCGATATACCGACCTGTGTTGTCGACAATGGCCAGTCGGTCCGCGTCTGGGTCCTGAGCGAATCCGACATCGGCACCCTGCTTCCGAATCACGTCACACAGGCCGGTGAGGTTCTCTGCCAAGGGCTCGGGTGTATGCTCAAACTGACCATCGGCTGTCCCACCAAGCACTGTGACTTCGCACCCGAGCTGCTCCAGAAACCCGGGCGTCGCGACTGCTCCCGAGCCTCGATTGCAGTCGAGGATGACCTTCGGCCGACGTCGCCGGATGGCATCGACATCGATCAGTCGCAGCACGCGCTGAATGTGCGGACCAGCCGGATCGTCGAGCGTTTCGATCGTTCCCATCTGGTCCCAAGGTCGCCACGCGAACTCCCCTGACTCCAACAAGGCGACAAACTTTTTTCCCAAGTCTGCATTGAAGACAGACCCCTCCGGCGAGAACGGCTTGAGTCCATTCCATTCGCTGGGGTTGTGAGAGGCCGTGATCTGCAGTCCGCCGGCAGCATCATGCGCCGAGCAGAGCACTCCGCACGTTGGGGTCGTCGCAATGCCCGCATCCAGAATTCGACACCCGGTGGCCAGCAGGCCCGACAGAACGGCATGCTTGACCATCGGACCGGTCGAGCGGCCATCGCGTGACACGACGATCGTCCCCCCGCCAGCCATTGTTCCGAGGGCCGCCGCGAATCGTGTGACATATTCCGGGTCAAGGCCATCGCCCACCACGCCGCGCAGGCCTGAGATGCTGAGGATCCGCTGAGTCACTGGCTGCTCCGATCAAAACAGGAATGAGTGACACGGATCATACACGGCCCGTCAAGCATCCGTCATTCACGGAGCGTCGGTCACCCGGAGGACGGTCAATTCACTCTGCTGACTGCTGCGGGAGAGTTGCACACTGATGCCCAGGTCTTTGAAGTGCCAGACCTCGGAGATTCGACCGGCCGTGGCCATGCGAACAATCGAGGTCGGCGCACTGCCGATGGACTCCCGCACCTGAGCGCCGGACATGCCCTGCTGGGGACGCCCTTCACGGACCGCTTCTGCGAGATCATCGTCGGCAGACATGGGCGCCTCACCTGGCTTGGTCCATCTCCCCTGATTCAGCACGTATCCATGATCCGCGAACCAATCTGAGATGGTTCGAAGCTCCGGGTTCGCAGAATAGGCCAACTGGAACATCCGGGCCGCATTTCGCTCATCCCTCAGCAGGTTGAGATACTCTTCGCCCAACTCCATCATGCCGCGTGGCCCATCAGCTTTGGCTGCTGCCTCCCGCGATTGCAGCCAGCGGCGTTTGACGTTGGTCACCTGCTCCGACTCGCCTCGCTGTTCATGCTTGCCGGCCAGATCGAGGAGTTGCTGCCGCGTGAGTTGTCCGATGCGATTGTCGAGATAGGCGAGTTCCTGCTGCCGGTAACGATCGACAATGTCCGTCATCTCGGGCAGTTCATTCTCGATCCGCTCTGCGATGGCATATCCGTTGCGTCCATCCTCAGCAGCTTCCTGTTCGATCGCTGCCAGGATGACTTGTGAGTAAAACACCCGCTCCAGTCGCCTGCGGGTGTCCTCGTCTGCCACTCGATAGACGGCCTCGGGAGCCTGTTCGTAGTCGTTGCGGAGTGCAGCCACTCCGTCGGCCACCGGGGTACGACTTCCCGGCAGATCACGAGCGACACGCGTTGCCAAGGCCGCAAGGTTCGGCTTCTCCTGTTGAGCCGCAGCAGTGAACTCCATTCGATTCGCTTCGTGCAGGAACTGTTGCTGGAGACGTTCTTCGACACCAAACTCTTTCACTTTCGCTGCAAGTTCACGCATCCCTGAGGCATCGCCAGCGGCGAGACTGTCATGGGCTCGCATCAAACCGTCACGAAAGAGTTCGTTCCCTGCGGCCCGCAAATCATCATCCGAGTAGAATTTGCCCCGTTCCTTCGCCCAGGTTCCGAGTTCGAAGTAGGCATCCGGTTGCGTGGTATCCATGACGAGCCGATCGAGCTTGAGCTGTTCGAGATCGTTCGGTCGGGTTTGGAATTCGCGGACCTGGAAGACAAACCGACCGTTGTCCTTTTGCAGTTGACCGGCCACCTCGACATTCGTGAGTTCGCCGCGAGGCCGGGTGAGCTTGCGTTCCGAGACAAATCGAACGTCGCATTCCGCGAAGCGAAGCTCGTTGCTGCCGAACACCGAGATTCGCCCTTCGACTCTCAACGGACGTCCGATCAGTTGTGACCAGCGATCACGAGCCGCCACAAAGTCCTGAATCGACGACGTTCGCTGATCCTTGTCCGCTGCCAACGCCGACGAGTTTCCAAGAAATAAATCGACCGTGATGGTCAGCAGGCAGAACAGCCGTATCATGCCCAAACGATCTCGCGATGTCTCATCCCGGCTGCATTTGCTCATGGAGTCATCCCCAGAAACCGGGATTGTTCGTTGAGTTGTTCGCTCGCCTCCTGCTCAGCCACCGGGTCGTTCTCGAAGAAGCCGAGACGTTTCAGATTGTCGAGATCCGTCCAGAGGAAACAGGATGACCCATCGAGTGTCACCTCCCAGATCTCATGAGCTTGGTCAAACACGCAATCTCCAAGAGATGCCGCGAACCAGGCGACTTGCGGTTCGCTGTGAAACCCGAGTGCTGTTGCATCCGCATTCGTCACCGTCATGGAGACCGGATGTCCGGCCTCGCCGATGAGGATAGGCATCTCGACCACGAGTGACGACGATTGTTCGGCCTCATCATCAGTACGAACGGGTGCCTGCAAGACGAGCCAGGTGCCTTGAAACTTCCCGTTGAAATACGGCACCCACGCTTCTGGTGATTGTTGCTCGATGATGGTTTCCCCTTCCTCCAGCATCTCGATGAGCGAGGCGGGAGCGAGCCGAATGAGTGCTTCGGTCTCATGAGCCATCTGTCGTGAGGCCTGTCCGCGAGCGTCTGTCAGGTTGAGATGATCAGCAGCAGCAGCGGCGTTCGCGAAATGCGTGTAGGCCAGTTCGAGATCGTCGGTCTTCAGTGCCTCTTCCCCGGCGGAGAATTCAACTCGCAGGGTTTCACGAGCCTGATCGAGTCCACGTGTCCGAAGCGTCCAGACTCCCGTGGTAAGCAACATCAGGAGCACCCCGGCGATGACCATACGAAACGGGGTAATCAGCGACCGGACCCAGGTGAACAGACCCGTGATCAGTACTGCGATCCGGCTCGTGATCGCGTTGATCATGGAGGTGATCACACCCCGTACGCCGCTGCCGATCGCCTGCACGGTCTCCTTCGTTCCGCCTCGCGCTCGCCGGGAACGCTGACGTTCGCGTGCCGGAGGAGCATCGTTCCACTCATCCTCACTGCGCCGTTTACGCTTCGGTTTGGGCGGTTTGAGTTCGGGATACACGTTGCGGGGTAGGACAAACAGAGCTGTCCCACAGGTCTGGCAGATGATTCGCTGAGCGCGCGACTTCCGTTGCCCCTGATGATTTGTTCCACACTCACATGTGAGCTGAAAAGGTTGTGGCTCGTCAGGCGTGTCTCGGGAGAGAACACTGGACGCTTTGGCAAGCCAGTTAGCCATGGGAACAGCGAGCAGGAGTCAGGCGGATGATCATGGCAAAAACTGCCAACGGTCTCTCCCCTGATTATCCGTCCGACATCGACCGGGTCAATGGGACAGCTCTCCGGATCGGTACGAGTCGCAGAAACGGATCAACCGTCAGAGACAGGCAACGGCCCCTCGACTCCGTCGCTGAAACAAACTCTAACCCGACCTCTCACAGCAGCCTGTAGGATTTCAAACGGTTAAATGGCAGTTTTCGACGGTTACGAGGCCGATCACGGACATTCGCGATGTGCTGAATCGTCCCAACCTCTTTCCCACTGCCAAGATCCCTCATGAATCTGGTGATTCCTGCTTTTTGACCACTCCCATTCTGTGAGCTATATGCTCTCGGCGGGTGTTGTCTTTGGACAACGTTCCCGGGGGCCATCGGCGTTCGTGCCCTTCCCGACGTCAGGATATATGAGTTGTCTCCCCTCAAGGGACTGGAGCCTTTCATGATCGACCTCCACTCACAAGCCGGCATCACTCAATTGATGCCGACCACGATCGAACGACTGTGGCTCGTCCCCGCGCGAGAAACAGCCGAGCTGTCCTCCATTGCATTGCCGCAAGGGCGAACTGACATCGGGTCGTCGTCAGCCTGTGACATCTGCCTGTCAATTTCCGGCGTCGATGCTCAACACTGCTCGATCAACGTCGAAGGCACACGTGCTGTTGTGACGGCTCACTCACGGATGACCTGGATTAACGAGGGACCCATCCACGAAAGCTGGTTCAAACCGGGCCAGCGACTGGCCATCGGTCCGATCGAATTCCTGCTGGAGTTGAGAACCGAGCAAGTCGTCACGCCTCTGCCGCAAACCCAGCTCTCTCAATTCAACTCAGCCGTCGAGAACCGGATTGCACAGGCGCTTGAAACTCTCCAGCAAGGTGTCGATGCACTGAATTCCGATGCTCCTCTGCCCAAACATCAGCCGGTCGTGGAGATGCCGGCAGCTCCACTTCGGGAGTCCTTTCCCGAGACAAGCGATTTGGCACTCTCGCTGCGCGAACTCGACCGGCGTCGGTCGTTGATCGAGGAACTGCAGTTGTCGCTCAACGAACACGCGACGTCGCAATTGGACTTCTTGCGAAAACAGGAGGCAGAACAGCAGGAAGACCGGGCGGAACTCAATCAGCTTTTCAACGAATTGACGCTTGAGCGAACAACGATTCAGGACGAGGCCGAGGCCCTCGCTGCGCGACAGGCTGAACTGGAACGCCGTCTGAAGCAGCACCAGCAAGATGAACAGGCACTCTCGATCCGCCGTTCCGAACTGGAACAGATGTCAGAGAGCATCAAAGACCAAAGCCGTGATCAATACCAGCGTGAACAGGCACTTCAGGCACGCATCAAGGAGATCAATGCCAGTGAGGCAGATCTCGTCGATCGCGAAGCGGAGATGCGTCAGCTGCTCGATCACCTGGAGAGTCAGCAGTCTGCCCTGGAGACACGAGCTCGGGAACTGGAGTCGGAACGGGAACATTGGCTTGGCAGCCGCGAAGCGGTCGACGAGCCGCTCGATCACCTGCATGAGTCAATCACTGCAAGAGAGCAGGAACTTGAGCAACTTCTGGCAGAATATGAAAGCGATCGTGAACGACTGGTTCAGTCAGAATCGGCAATTGCTGACAGAGAGCACGAGTTGTCCGCTCTCAGCGAGCAACTCCGCGAGCGCGAAGAGCAAACTCAACGATGGGCAGCCGAACTCGATATTCGGAGTGACTCGCTGTCCGTCCACACGCAGACATTGCAGCAATGGAAGGCCGAGCTCGAAGCGTCCGCTTCAGAACAGGACGGATTGCAACAGCTGACAGCCGACGAACTGGCCGATCTTGAACATCGTGAACAGGAACTGAGCGTACTCGCACAGGCCATCGAAGAGGAACGCGATGAGTTGGCGGCCAGTCGAGACGATCTCGAACAGGAGAGGTCACTGCTGAAGGCCGACCGTGAACGGCTCACGCGCGACCGCCAGGATTTCGACAACGCACAACAGCAGTTCAACGAACAGCAGGCTGCACTCGCCGAGGCACAGGCTTTGCTGCGCGTTCAACAACAAGAATGGCAGGACCGGCAGGCACAGTCTGAACAGCAGTTGTCCGAACTGGCGTCCCGCGAGGATCAGATCCTGGCTCAGCAAGCACAGCTGGAGCAGGAGCGAGAACAGCTGGCTCTGGGTCAGCAGGAACTCGATGCCGATCGGGAATCTCTGGTCGAGGAGCGCGAATTGCTCGAACAAGAGCGGAACACGCTGCTGGCTTCTCAACAGGAGCTGGAATCTCGTCTGCAAGGTGATGCCGATTTGTCAGCGGACCTTCAGGCTGAAGCAGAAAGGCTTGCTGCGGAGAAAAATCAACTGGAGATTGATCGCGAACAACTCATCCATCAACGTCAGGAACTGGAGGCTGCCGAGGCCGCGCTCTCTGCACAAAGGGAGTCGCTGGAGCAGGATCGTGACGAACTGCTGGCAGAACGCCAGGAGATGGAATCCGCAAAGAACTCGCTGAACGAACTCAAAGTGACTCTCGAAGAAGAACGTGCTGCGCTGCTTGTTGATCAGCAGACGCAGGTCGAGGAGGAGGAAAGTGCGCATGCTCAACTTACGGAACTTCAGGCCGAACAGGACCGGCTGCACGAGTTGTCACAGTCGATTGAGCAGCAAACCGAAGCACTTTACGATCGTGAACAACTGCTGACGCAGCGTGAGGAACAACTTCAGCAACGGGAACAAGAACTGGAGAATCGTGAGGTCGATTCCGAGTTGGTGGATGACGAAACGGACCATGATGCCCTCGATGTCGAACGCCAGGAAATCGACGAATTGCGTCAATCACTGATTGAGGCAAAATCACACATCGAGGAGGAGCGAGCATCGTTCGAGGAGCAGCAAAAACAACTGGCGACCGACCGTGCAGAAGTTGAAACGGCTCAGGAAGAGATTCAACGGCAGATCGGTGTGCTGGAGTCTGCACGTGACGAACTGCTGGCCGAACGCGACCGTCTCGAAAAAGAAATTGCCGAATTCCAGCGCCAGCGAGAGCACGAGACCATTGAGGATCACGATGAGCTGATCTCTGAGTATCGGGACTCCGACTCGTCCGCGTCAGAGGAAACGGTCGACACGCCCCTCTCGGTAGAATCGGATGCGGAACAGGACGAACTCGTTTCGGAAACTGAGGAGCCTGCCGACGAGTACGAGATGGCCGAGTCTGCGGATACAACAGATGACGAGGACATCTGTGAAGACGAAGTCTGCGAAGACGTGATCGAGCACGAAACCGAGCCGGTTGCTGAGGATGCCGAGGCAGCGACTCTTCGTGCACAGTTGGCGGAACTTTTTGGAATGGGTCCTTCGAGTGAGCCGAAGCCCACACAGGCGGCAGTCCCATCCGATCACTCAGAAGCTCAGGAAGATGTTGAGCCTGAAGAGGTCGCTCAGTCAGTCATGCCCGAGCCTGCCGTCACTCCTCCTCAACCGCCGGTACAAGCGTCATCGGTTTCTCACGAACATGAGGAACACGATTCGATTTCTGCATACATGCAGCAGTTACTTGCAAGGAACGGTCAGGCGACTCCCAACAAACCGGAGCCACCACCTGTCGAGAAAAAGAAGCCGTCGCCGTCACCAACATCCTTAGACCTCGATCAACCACGCGTGCCACAGAAGCCGTTAGCTCTGGAGCCGTCGGTTGAAACTCCCCAAGTGTTTGTTGCGCCTCCTACGAACAGCCCGGATCGCAAGAATCGATGCGCCGATACGGAGCGTGCAAACATCGATTCCCTTCGCGAAGTTGCCAATCTGTCGGCTCGCTCAGCATTGGCCATTCATAATTCTACAGGTCTGAAGAATCGATTCCTCATCCGAGGGATCGTGGCCGTTAGTCTGCTGACCGCCACAGTCGTGCTGTTTACAGCGCACTTCTGGGTTGGGGTTTCTTACTCATCCTGGGGATTCCTTGCAGCAGCAGCGACCTGTGCGAGTGCATTTGAATTCCTAAAGACCCTCTCGCAACTCGAAGCAAACAAAGTCTACCAGTCCTTCGAACCGATCGAAGAAAAAAAGGATGACGCTGTGCTGTCCATCGTGGGCAAACTGGCCGGGTTCGCAGAACTGCTGTCATTCCGACGACAAACCAAGTCTCATGATGATGAGTTGACTTCCGGGGAAGATGGCGGAGAAGGTGAACCAGTTGCGAGTGAAATGTCGGATGAGGCCGACACCTGGGCTGACGATGATGTCCCGACAAACGCCACAGAATCCCAAGATGACGTCGACTTCGAGGACTCCTATTCTATCGATGCTGAAGCACTGGCGGACGAACTGCGGGAAACCCAGCGACGATCCAGCGAGACCGACTACGATTTTGTCCCCACATCCATTGACAATCTGCTCGGCGAAGACTGATGCGCAGCAGCCAATCCTCGGTGTGTGTTGTTGAGAGACTCAGATGATCTCGGCAATCGGCTCAGCACCTTCAACGCCGACCAGCTTTTGATCAAGACCGCCGAAGAAGTAAGAGAGTCCGTTCGGATCGAGTCCCATCTGATGCAGCACCGTTGCATGGAGGTACTTGACATGGAGTCGGTTTTCGACGGCTTTCGAGCCTAATTCGTCTGTTTGACCATAGCTGGTGCCACCCTTAATGCCACCACCGGCCATCCAGCTGGTGAAGCCATACGAGTTGTGGTCACGTCCGGTTCCCTTCTCATACTCCGCCACCGGTTGCCGCCCGAACTCTCCGCTCCAGACGATGATCGTCTTGTCGAGCAACCCGCGTTGCTTGAGGTCCTGCAGCAGACCCGCGATCGGTTTGTCGGTCTCGGCCGCGTGCAGGTTGTGATTCATTTCCATGTCGGTGTGTGCATCCCAGTTGGCATCATTGTGATGTCCGCCAGAGTAGATCTGCACAAACCGCACACCTCTTTCGACCAGCCGTCGGGCGAGCAGACACTGACGGCCAAAGTGGGCAGACTTCTCGTCGTTGAGGCCGTACAGCTCTTGCGTGGCTTGCGTTTCCTGCGAGATATCGACTGCCTCCGGGGCATGCTGTTGCATGTTGAACGCCAGTTCGTAACTCGCGATGCGGGCCGCGAGATCCGAGTTAAAGCTGCGAGTCGCCTGATGGTCTTCGTTGTAAGCACGCACGGTGTCCAGCAGTTGTCGCTGTGCTTGGAGCGACAATCCTTCCGGCGGCCTGAGGTCGAGGATCGGATCGCCATGAGATCGCATGACGGTTGCCTGATACGACGCAGGCATGAACCCGGCACTCCAGTTCGTCGGTCCGGAAATCGGCCCGCCGCGTGGGTCGAGCATCACGCAAAAGCCAGGCAGGTTCTCATTCTCAGTTCCCAATCCATAGTTGAGCCACGAGCCGAGACACGGGCTGCCGCTGAGGATTCGCCCCGAATTCATCATCAGCATCGCCGACCCATGAATCGGACTGTCAGCCGTCATCGAATGCAGGAAGGCAATGTCATCGACCTTCTGGGCGAGATGGGGAAAGAGATCGCTGACCCATTTGCCGCATTCGCCGTACTGATTGAACTTCCAGCGAGGCTCGATCAGCCGCCCCACGTTCTTGTGTCCCCCTCGACCGAAAGTTTTCACCTCGATTGTCTGATTGTCTCGCCCATACATTTCGGGCTTGTAGTCAAACGTATCGATGTGGCTCGGTCCGCCGTACATGAACAGGAAGATGCAAGCCGTCGCGTCTGGATCAAAATGGGGCTGCTTCGGAGCGAGGGGGTTCTCGAATGGCGTCTTGTCATCAGCTGCGACAGACTGCGTCGAGAGGAACCCGTCAGCTCCCAGCATGGCCGTGAGTGCAGCCCCACCGAAACCGCACCCGCTTTCCCACAAGAACTCACGACGTGTGCGACCACAAAAGTTCGGACGATTCGCAGCCATCAATCAACCCTCTGATTCCGACGCAGTCATATATCGACCTCCATCATAGCCGTCCGGCAGACGTTCGTCAGCACCTGAACGTTGGACGATTGGGCTCAGCATCTGGAGATGATTGTTCCTGGAATCGTCATCGACGCCTGCGCCGCAGCACCTTGCGACGCACTCGCATATCCTCGAGACCGTTATACGTCACCAGGAGCGCCCCTTCAGACGCGTACGCCTCGAAGACATCACCCAGAATGTCGTCTTCGCCGGGCCAGGGGTATGCGTAGATGATGTCGAAATCATCCAGTTCAATCTGGAGCGCCTCGTAGGCGTCCGGCCCCTCTGTGGCGAGCCAGGCAACCTCGCCCGGTGTCACGGCAATGTCGTCAGCATCCGCGGGGACAAAACTCCCCTCAACAAATTCTGCCGGGATGTCAAAGTCCGCTGCCAGTTTCTCCGCTTCAGCAACGAGAGTGCGTTCAATCTCGATCCCGTAAGCTTCATACTCCAGCAAAGCCGCGAGACAAGTGACGACACCAAAACCGCTCCCCCACTCACAGAACAATGTCCCGACGGCCTGAGACTGTTCCTGGATCGCGGACAGGATCCAATAGGCGGCGACGAAATCACTCGGCACGAAGGCAGGGATCGGTTGTCGTCTCGTGTTCTCTGTGAAGTCGTCGATCCGCTTGCTGGCGACATGAAGGAATCTGGCAACCTCCTGCGGAAGCCGACCTTCGTTCATCTTGACCGCGACTTCGACCAGTGCCATGGGGCACCTCATGACAACATCGGAGAATTTGACTTGGTCGCATGCCGTCAGTCAGTCGCATAAACTTCTTCCCAATCCGACCGCTTTCGAGCGACAGTATCATGATCTCGATTCGACCATTTCTGCAACTCTGCCGCCTGCCTGCCGTGTTCACGGCATTGGCAGACATTTTTCTGGGCTACCTTCTCGTTCACAACTCGCTCCTCTCCGGCCGAGAACAGTCGCCTGTCGATTTCCTGCTGCTGCTGGGCACGTCAGCTTCGCTGTATTTGTCCGGCATGGTCTGGAACGACGTTTTCGATCGACATGTTGACGCGAAAGAGCGACCGAACCGACCAATTCCCTCGGGCCGCGTCTCAGTTCGAGCGGCGGTGATGTTTGCAGTGACGCTGATGTTCCTCGGCTTGGCGTGCGCAGCATTCGTCGGACGAAACACACTGCTCGTGGCCGGTCTGCTGACGCTGTGCATTCTTCTTTATGACGGAGGTCTGAAACGCACACCTTTGGGGCCAATTGCAATGGGAGGCTGCCGGTTCCTGAACGTGATTCTTGGAGCGAGCAGCGACTGGTTGCGGTTCGAGCAGGTGTGGTGGCGGCCTCAACTCTGGGTTGCTGCCGGATTGGGAGTGTACATCGTCGGGGTGACCTGGTTTGCCCGGACCGAAGCCCGTCAAAGCAGTCGCGTGCATCTCGGTCTGGCAATGTGCGTCGTGAACTTCGGACTGGCCATCCTGATCGGTTGGCTCACACGTGCCCCGAATCCGGCTGTCACGCCTGCCCTGTTTGTGTTGGGAGTGATCGGATTGAGCATCAATCGACGCCTGCTCGTTGCGATCTCGAACCCGTCTCCCGAACGCGTGCAGGCAGCGATCAAGACCATGCTGCTGTCGGTGATCATGCTGGATGCCACGATCATCTTTGCCAAACTCGGGCAACCTGGTGCCGGTTACGCCATTGCGACCGCAGCCCTCATCGTTCCCGCGATGATGCTGGGCCGCTGGCTCCGCTTGACGTGAATGTTTCCCATGACGATCGCGCTGAAACGACCGAGACGCGACCCGACACTGGGAGCAGTCTACACCCCGGAGCCGATCGTCCGGTTCATGCTCCGTGCCTGCCTGTCGGCAACGTTTGTGGAACGCATGTGCGATGACGATGCTCCCCTGCGCATTCTCGACCCATCCTGCGGTGACGGTGCCTACCTGCTCGAAGCATTCAACGAACTGCGACGACTCAATCCGGAGGGATCGCCCATCGAGGTGATCAGCCGTCACCTTTTCGGCGTTGACATCGATCCCGTCGCAGTGAAAGACGTTCACGAACGTCTTCGTCAGGTCATACAGCCGACAGACAGTGACCTTTATCACCCCTCCAAAACTTGGCAATCCAACTTCGTCCAAGGCGACGCCCTGACTGGTCCAGACTTCCATCAAGCATCTGTTAAGAGATGTGATTCACCGTCTGAGGGTCTTGACTGGCAGGCCACGTTTCCGCAGGTCGCCGCTGCGGGTGGGTTCGATCTGATCATCGGGAACCCGCCCTACGTCCGCGAGAAGAACGCGAAGCCGTTGTTCGATCGACTTGCGCACTCGGAACTGGGCCGTCGACACCGGCAGCCGCGCATGGACCTGTGGCACTACTTTCTCCATCGGGGGCTCGACCTGCTGCGACCCGGGGGCATTCTGTGCTTCATCGTCAACAGCTATTGGACATCCGCCGTGAGTGCACGGCCGTTAATCGACCGCCTCGCAGCAGAGACGACCCTGCGGCAACTGGTCCTGTTCGGAGACTCACCCCTGTTCGACGGAGTCACCGGTCGGCACATGGTTCTGCAGTTGCAGAAGGGAACAACCAACGACGAATGCCGCATCATCGATCTCACCCGTTGCGATGACGGTCTCACAGAACTCTCAACGTTGATCAACACGACCTCTCCTCCCGATGATTCATCCGGACAAATCGTCGAGACGTTTCGTTCACAGGCATCCCTTTTCGATCGCGGGCGGTTGCAGATCAACCCAGTGCACCGAAAGAGTCGCCTCGATTCGACGATCCGCTTGGGTGACGTCTGCACAGTGAGACAGGGGATTGCGGAGAATCCGCCGTTCGTCACCCGAAAGATGGCAGCCGAGTTAAAGGACTGTTTCCATGTCGGCGAAGGAGTCTTCGTGTTGACTCAACAGGAGGTCGATCTTCTTGGCCTCTCGGGCGAGGAACAATCTCTCCTCCGTCCGTACTACCTAACGCGATCGATTGGACGTTACTCCTTACCGACCGAGCCGACACACCGGATCCTCTACCTCACTCCTCGGACGGCCCCCGATGTCACCTCGCTCCCCGCCATCGCACGACATCTTGAGCAGGTTCGTCCGGTTCTCGAACGTCGGCGTGAGGTCATGCGCGGAACGATTCAGTGGTGGCACCTGCACTGGCCGCGTGAGGAACAACTCTTTCGTGAGCCACGAGTGCTCGCTGTTCAGATGGGACGGCACCCTCAATTTGTCTATGCCGAGTCGCCCACATACGTCGGCTTCTCGGTGAATGTCGTTCGATTGAAAGAGGCACATCGACTGTCTCTGCCCGCGCTAACAGCCGTGCTCAATTCTGCCTGGGCTGCTGACTGGTTCAACGGCCACGCCAAGCGCAGAGGCGTCGCCCTCGACATCAGCGGGACCGTCCTGCGAGACTGCCCGCTTCCGAGTCTTTCACCCCAAATCGCAGATCGGCTCCACGAGCTGTGCCTCGCTCGTCAGTCCGCCAGCGAACAGGAACATCAGAAAATGGAACATGAGATTGACAGGCTGATCGATCGCCGCAAGCCGCATGATGACAGACCTTAGTGAACGATCGTTTTTCAGATGATCAGCGCTGTTGCAGGAACGGGACCGCCACAATCCGTGCGACCATCATCATCGTAGATTCACGCGAGTCCTGTTCGCCCATCACGCCCAATTGACAAACATTGACAATTCGTAACCGACGCGGGTATCGTAGTTTGTAGTCGGTGATCTGGCCGATGAACTGTGGACCCGCCTCCATTGTCGACATCCTCTATCGACTCCTTCCTTATTTTGCTCCACGATGGAGACCAGCGATGCTATCCATTCTCGGTAATCGCCTGTCGATGTGCGACAACCTCTCTCGTCGCTCTTTTTTGCAGATTGGCGGTCTCGCCATGGGCGGGCTCTCGATGCCCCAAATCCTGCAGGCCGAACAGGCCAGCGGAGTCGGCTCAAACAACAAAGGGATTATCATGATCTTCCTGCCTGGTGGCCCGCCCCATCAGGACATGTGGGATCTCAAGATGGATGCCCCGAGTGAGATCCGCGGCGAGTTTCATCCGATCGCAACCAACGTCCCAGGCATCGAAATCTGTGAGTTGTTTCCACGATTGGCCGGGATGGCGGACAAGCTCACGTTCGTCCGTTCGATCGTCGGAGCAACCGGCTCGCACCATGCGTTCCAGTGTCTGACAGGACGAACCGATCGCAATCAACCGCAGGGAGGCTGGCCCGCGATGGGAGCCGTACTCTCCAAGCTGTATGGTTCGCGAGATCCAGCGGTGCCGCCGTATGTCGGCCTCTCACCCAAGTGTGGTCACAAGCCATGGGGCGACAATGGCCAACCAGGCTTTCTCGGTGTCGCTCACGCTCCGTTCGCTCCGCACGGTGATGGCAAGGACGACATGGTGCTCAATGGCATCACGCTCGATCGTTTGTCGGACCGCAAACAGGTGCTCAAATCATTGGACAGCTTCCGTAAGGAGACAGACAACAGCGGCATGATGGATGGCCTCGACGCGTTCAATCAGCAGGCGTTTGGTATTCTGACATCCAGCAAACTCGTGGACGCTCTCGACGTCGAGAAGGAAGACCCTGCACTCATCGAACGCTATGGCCGGGGCGAAGACAAACTGCAGGCAGACGGCAGCACCCGACTGCTGACCAACTTCCTGATCGCACGCAGGCTCATCGAAGCGGGTGTCCGTTGTGTGTCTCTCTCTTTCAGCCGGTGGGACTGGCATGGCGGAAACTTCTCTCGCGCCCGTCAGGACTTCCCGATGCTTGATCAGGCCGTCAGTGCACTGATCGAGGACCTCGAGAACCGGGGCATGCTCGATGACATCCCGGTCATCGTCTGGGGTGAATTCGGTCGCACGCCGAAGATCAACTCCAGTGCCGGTCGTGACCACTGGCCGCGCGTCTCCTGTGCCCTGATGGCCGGAGGCGGCATGCGACATGGACAGATCATCGGTGCGACGAACCGTCTCGGCGAATACGCCACCCAGCGACCGGTCCACTTCCAGGAAGTCTTCGCCACGCTTTACAAGTCGATGGGGATCAACATCGAAAAGACAACACTCCGCGACTTCCAGGGCCGCCCGCAGTTCCTCGTCGAGCACAACCAGTACCAGCCCATGCCCGAGTTGGTATAAGTGTCGCGATCATATTATGCGCGACGGCGACTCGTGATTCCTACAACTTGAATTGAGGAGTTGGGTGGCATGCTCTCACGCCGTTAGGCGGGTGAGCATGCTGGTGTCGACCCACCCAACCACGGCGACCCGGCTATCACCGTGACGCCATGCGACCCGTCGCGTGATCGAAGAAGCTCTGGATTCTCGTGATCCTGCACCGCTCTCTGGACGTTACACTTCGACAGAATCTGTTCCTGCACCAATTGCTGGAAGTCGAGGTGAGTCATGACGTCGATGGCTGTCTGTCCCCGTTGTCATACGATGCTGACCCGTTCCGAGAGCGGACCGCAGCAGAAGTGCGACCGCTGTCACGGGACGTTTCTCCCGTCTGAAGAGGACCGCGTGAGCCAGTCGATGTCGGTTGATGTCACCGAGGCAACACCACTCGTCTCGACAGCTCCGCTCGATCCGGACTTCCCTCCGATCGCCTGCCCGCAGTGTCTCACTCACATGCGACCGCTCAATGGGAGCGTGGGTGTCTTCGACTGTCCCGCTTGCGGCAGCCGCTGGTCGGACAGCGACGCACATCGTGTTCAGGCCATCATCGCACCCGCTGCCCAATCCACGACACCCATCGAGCCGGCGTCGCAACTTTCCTCCTTCACGAAGACGCTGCTCTACGGCGTCTCGCTGCCCGAACGGCTGCTCCGCAGCGGCATCGGGTTCACGGCGGGGACGGCGAAGGAACTGGCTGCGTTCATCGTGCCCCAGGCATTTCAGTCGTCCAAGTCCTACGAAATCGCGATCGACAACTCGCTGCGGTTCCTCACGGAAACCATCGGAGGTGTCGCGGGTCCGACTCCGCCGGAGAATCAGGCTCACGAGCACATCGCCCGCAAAGCGGTCGGCAACTTTGTCGACATGGCCGGGCTGGCCACGCTTCACGTCTCCCCCATGTGGATGCTCGCAGCCGTCAGCGACATCGCCTACGGCACCCGTACCTACGTGATGGAAGTCGCCCGGGAGTTGGAGCAGCAGGGAGTCATCGACAGTACCTCCACCATTCACAGCATGGACGACATTCTCGACGCGATCCAGAAGGCGAGCGGCACCGCAGCCACCACGTTCGACCGCCCGCCACTCTCGATCGACGAACTCCGCGAGACACTCAACCAGACCCGCAGCGATCTCAAGAATGCGGACCTCACCAAACTCCTCCCCGAAGCGGAGGTCCGCCGACTGTGGACCGAGATGCGCACCGTCGCCACACAGGAGAACGTCGACCTGCTCAGCGTCAGCAGTGCAATCACCATGCAGACACTCGACAACGTCAAAACGTTCGGCGACGGTGCCCTCACAAGCATCCGCGTCGCAGGCGGCCTGTTCGACCGCAACGTCCTCTCACACTACAAAGCGGCCCTCGACGACATCCGCGAGCGAGGCTTCTACGAAATGGTCCGCAACACCTACGAACCGTACGTCACCGCAGTCTGGCACAACTTCTCCGCAGAACGCCAAACCTGGACCGAAACCATCCTCAACCCGGACAACATCTCGTCCGCGGTCCACAAGATGTTCGCATATCTGGAGGGGGAGCAGGGAGGAGCGAGGAGTTGAATGATCGAGTAGGATCGACTCTCTCAAGTGCCTTTGGAGCGACATCTCGATGATTCGCATCTACGCAGTACGACGAATGAACGTCAACCACTCCACCAGCAAGCGGGTGAGCCAGTATCATAGCCGCGTCTTCCATGGGCTTTCTCATTACGTCAACCGAGGGGTTGTCCCCCGATGGCAATGGCGGTCACCGGCTAAGACCAACACGAATCGTGAACTGGTCCACGTCTCCCGGAGTGGAGCCTTAGTCCCAGACGTATTTGGTGCTCGTATTTTTGAGTTGATCGTTTCAGAACGGGTCCGCAAACGCTTGCAGAATGTTCCGGAAATTGAATTCAACCCCGTTGTATTCGAACGGCTTGTTGATGTCCCCATGCCCCTGTTGGGAGACTTCACGTGGTGTGAGCTTGAGCCTGACGGGAATTCTCCCGATGATCCGGAGAGCAAGCTCAACCCAGACTATGAATTCACACACCTTCCTGACATTGAAGAGTACCATCAAACCATCGGGCCCTATTACTCACTGCTCGCCCCAAACATTCATGACATCATTGATGATTATAATGATATGGAGGAAGTGATGCTTCATAGGGGGAATACCATAAAGTGGGTGTCGGCAAATCTTCCAAGCCGGTGTCACTGTCCCTCAAACTTTTGAAGCAGTGTCCAATCATTCGGAGTGATGCACATATCTTTCGTGATGACGTCTTCGGTCTCATTGCACCGTTTCTTGACCTGGACTACTACGCGGTAACGATGGCACACCTTGGCCCCCGCGAACCCCACGGCAATCGCATGTTCAGGCGGCTTGGAATGCGGTGTAGATGCCGTCGAGGATGGCTTCGTCCCAGCCGGCGCG
>JAGQQG010000260.1 GCA_020426325.1 Planctomycetaceae bacterium
GGTGTTGCGGGGTGGCTCGTGGTTCGACAGCGCGATCAGCGCTCGTTCCGCGGTTCGCCTCAACAGCACCCCCGCTGACCGCAACTACTTCTTCGGGTTTCGTGTTGTGTGTGAGTGAGTTCCTTCCCAATCATCTTACGTTCCCGATGCCGATTCTGCATTGCGCTGAACAGCGCACAGGCACGATCGGCCAGTGACAAGAGGATGACACGGACCGTCTCCTGGTTCCGGACAATGATTTGAGATTTCAGATTCGGCCGAGAGCCAAATCCGCGTTGGTGAACCGGGACTGGTAGCCCTGGCGAACGTCCCGGTTCACTCGTTGAAAATGAGATCTCACATCTCCGGTTTCCAGCCACCGCGATGGCGAAGACGTACCGCAATCTGTGGCCGCAGTTCGCCTCCTGGGAAAACCTGCTGGCTGCGTATCAGAAATGCCGCCGCTGCAAACGCTACCGTCAGCCTGCGTGCGAGTTTGACTTTGCCTGGGAACAAAACCTGCTCGTCCTGCAACGCCACCTGATGGCAGGCACGTACAAACACGGACCCTACTACCATTTCCACATCAGCGATCCCAAACCTCGACTCATCAGTGCCGCCCCGTTCCGAGATCGAGTGGTGCATCATGCGTTGGTGGCCGTGCTGGAACCGATCTTCGAGCGGCGATTCCTTCACGACAGCTATGCCTGCCGGGTCGACAAGGGGACGCACCGGGCGATCAAGCGAACACAACACTTCCAGCGCCGGTTTCAGTGGTGTTTGAAGACCGATATCGTCAAGTTCTTCCCCAGCGTGGACCACGAGGTCCTGCGGACGAACTTACGTCGCCGGGTTGCCGATCCACGTGTGATGCAGCTGATCGACATCATCCTGGAATCGGGAGTCGGACAGACGAACGAGCCGGTCGTCCCCCACTGGTTCCCGGGGGACGATCTGCTGGCTGCGTTACGACCGCGCGGCCTGCCGATCGGTAACCTCACCAGTCAGTTCTTCGCCAACGTGTTTCTCGACCCCGTCGACCACTTCATTAAAGAGGAACTCATTAAAGAGGAACTGCGGATTCCCGGCTTCGTGCGCTACGCCGACGACCTGCTGCTGTTTGCCAACTCCAGACAACACCTCTGGGAAGCGACGGAGGCACTTGTTGCTCGGCTGGCGGCCTGTCGGCTGCGGCTGCATTCGGAGAAGACACACGTGCAGCCCACTCAACGGCCCATCACATTTCTCGGTTTTCAGGTGGGCCGCTCGCAGTTCAGGCTGTCGCAACAGGGCCTGCGGCGGTTCATCCGCAGAACGCGGCGTCAGCGGCACGAGTTTGCCCAAGGGGATTTCTCTCTGGAGGACGTTCCGGTCTCCCTCGCCGCCTGGCAGGCCCATCTGCGCGGGACGATTTCGCAGGTGATTCAAAAGGTGCTGATCCGTCAGCATCTCCGATTCCGGAGAAAGACCTGACCTCATCAAATCCCAAATTCCAACGCGAGCGCCCCGCTGCGCGGGTCGCTGGGGCAGAGGTTCAGATTCCAGAGGTTCAGAGGCCAGATCCCAGCGACACCAGAGTCCGAAGGAGGATGACTGGGAAGGAACTCACTCACACACAACACGAAATCCGACGAGGTAGGTGCGGACGCCGGGCGTGTCGCTGGAGCGGTTCGCCGAACGCGCGCCGATCGCGTCGTGGCCCCACGAGCCGCCCCGCAGCACG
>JAGQQG010000261.1 GCA_020426325.1 Planctomycetaceae bacterium
GGTCGAAAGTTCAACGGACCGGTCCGCCGCGGTCGGTTTGAACGGCACGGCACCTACTCTCCATCGACGCTCCATAACAGTGCCTCCTGCGGCAATCACTCCGGCCGTGCCGGTCGCCCGGCAGTCCACGCTCCGGGAAGTCAGCTTTGTCGCGTTGGGGGCCGACGATCAGACGATCGCGCAACTCATCGCTCGTCATTCCCAATCATCCTCTTCACAAATTGAGGCACAACCGATGGAATTTGAAGCGTGGGTTGAGGCCCAGGGATTTGATCCCAACACGCTCACCGATCAGCAGTCCCAGTCCCTCCGGGCCATGTGGTCGCAGAGTTCGACTCAAGCCGACAACGAGTCTAACGACAACGCGACGAGCCCAGCGTCAAACGGCACAAATATGGATGTTGCACAGGTGAGCGCGAGTGCTGCCACAGCGACTGCGACTGCCCAGTTGCCTCAAAACCTGGCCAATGAACTGCGCGCACAGTGGGTGGCTGAACACCGGCGGATCACGAAAATCACGGAGATCTGCGCGGGCGAGTTTCCGGAGATTCAGGCCCAAGCGGTTGAACAAGGCTGGGATGCCACACAGACCGAACTGGCCGTGCTGCGGGCTTCTCGCCCAAAGGCTCCTCCGATTCATGCGTCGCGCGGTGTTGCCTCGGCCCGAGTTCTGGAGGCAGCTGTCTGGCTGTCCGCGAAGATCTCCGAGCAGGAGTGTCTCCGAAAATTCGGAGAACAAACCCTTGACGCGGCTGATCCCATCCGGGCGATCAAACTGAGGGAACTGGTCGCAGAGTGTGCACGACTCGAAGGACACGATGTGCCGCGCGTGTTTGGTGAAGGTCGAGCCACGATCGATGCCGGATTCGCGACAGTCAGTCTTCCCGGCATTCTCGAAAGTGTGATGAACCGGACGATGCTGGCCGCCTATGAGGCCACTCCCATCGCAGCGCTGCAGCTCTGCGCCATCGGCTCGGTGAGCGACTTCAAGGAGGTGACCCGTTACCGGCTGCTGGGGACGGGCGGGTTTGAGAAGGTCTCTCCCAGCGGCGAGCTCAAGGCGGGGGCTCTGAGCGAGCAGGCCTTCAAGAATCGAGCAGAAACGTTCGGCCAGTATCTGATGCTGACTCGCAACGACATCATCAACGACGATCTGGAAGCGTTCCTCGAATTGCCGAAGCAGATGGGACGCAGCGGGGCTGAGTCGATTGATGACCTGTTCTTCACGCTGTTCCTGTCCAATCCCGGCAACTTCTTCAGCGGGGGAAACAACAACTACCTCGCCGGCGCATCGACGGCATTCGGTCCCGATTCCCTGACCGTTGCCAAGACTCAGTTCCGCAAACAAAAGGCGGGACCGGGAGGTAAGGCGAAGAATCAGAAGCCGATCAACGTCCGGCCCAAGTACCTCGTCGTGCCGGTCGAGTTGGAGACGGAAGCCGAACTGCTGATGGGATCAGCCCAGTTGATGATCGATGCCTCAGGGACGGCCACCAAGATTCCGGTCGATAACCCGCACCGCAACAAGTACGAAGTGGTCTCCATGCCCCATCTTTCGGACACGGTGTATTCAGGAGCCAGTGCCAAGGCGTGGTACCTGTTCGCCGATCCTGCGTTGGTGCCCGCGTTCGAGATCGTGTTTCTCAATGGCCGTCGCACGCCCATCATCGAGCGTGTGGATGCCGCTCCCAATTCGCT